>DMIT01000033.1 GCA_003452275.1 Rhodospirillaceae bacterium
CCCGGTAGCCGGATTACCAATGCACGCGGCGGTATTCACAATTCGGTAACCCGTACGACTCTCAAACCGACCCATATGATCGGCGGCTATGCGCAACTGGCCTATGGTTTTAACTATTATGGTACAGTCGGATCGAACCGTGACGAGTTTGTCGTCGTTCGCCGTCTGGATAAAGTAGACTGGATGGATGGCCCATCGAAAATGGAGGCAGCAGAGTAATGAAAATACGCGCACAGATAGCAATGGTTTTGAACCTCGATAAATGTATCGGATGTCATACCTGCTCCGTCACCTGCAAGAATGTCTGGACGTCCAGAGAAGGCGTTGAATATGCATGGTTCAACAATGTTGAAACCAAGCCGGGTATCGGCTATCCCAAGGAATGGGAAAACCAGAAGAAATGGAAAGGCGGCTGGAAAAGGAAATCCAATGGCAAGATAGAACCCAATCAGGGGAGCCGCTGGCGCATTCTGGCCAATATCTTCGGTAACCCCCATCTGCCGGAGATTGATGATTATTACGAACCTTTTACTTTCGATTATGACCATCTGCAAAAAGCGCCGGAAATGAAAACCATTCCGACCGCGCGACCACGTTCTTTGGTCACTGGCGAACGCATGGAGAAAATACAATGGGGGCCGAACTGGGAAGAAATTCTGGGAACGGAATTCGAACATCGGAAAAAAGATTACAATTTCAAAGACATCGAAAAAGAGATGTACGGGGAATTTGAAAATACTTTTATGATGTATCTTCCCCGCCTGTGCGAACATTGCATCAACCCGACCTGTGTGGCGTCGTGCCCGTCCGGTTCCATTTATAAGCGCGCGGAAGATGGTATTGTTCTGGTCGATCAGGATAAATGCCGCGGTTGGCGTATGTGTATATCCGGTTGCCCCTATAAAAAAATCTATTACAACTGGAAGAGCGGAAAGGCAGAAAAATGTACTTTCTGTTATCCACGCATTGAAAATGGCGACCCCACTGTCTGTTCCGAAACCTGTGTTGGCCGCATCCGTTATCTGGGTGTCATCTTGTATGATGCCGACCGTATAGAGGAAGCCGCCAGCGTTGAAAAGGAAGAAGATTTATACGAAGCCCAATTGGGTATTTTCCTGAACCCCCATGATCCTGAGGTTATCGCGCAGGCCCGAAAAGATGGTATTCCGGATAACTGGATTGATGGTGCGCAGAAATCACCGGTTTATAAAATGGCGATTGACTGGAAAGTGGCGTTCCCTCTTCATCCTGAATACCGCACTTTACCTATGGTGTGGTATATTCCGCCTTTGTCACCGGTGCAAACGGCAGCGGCGCAGGGGAAAATACCCACCCGCGCCGACGGGATCATGCCCGATCTGGACGATATGCGAATTCCGGTTAAATATCTTGCCAATTTGCTGACAGGCGGCAAAGAAGCTCCCATCCGCCTTGGCCTGAAACGCATGATGGCGATGCGCCATTATATGCGTAGCAAAATGTTTGCCGGAAATGCAGATACGTTATTCCTCGAAGAAACAGGTCTGACAGAGACATTGGTCGAAGATATGTACAAGATTATGGCGATTGCAAATTACGAAGACCGCTATGTTATCCCGACCGGTCACCGCGAAGAAACGCTGGATGCCTTCGGAGAAAGCGGCGGTTGCGGATTTTCGTTCGGCAATGGTTGCTCCTCGCATAGCAATAGCGCCTATGATCTGTTTGAAAGTCCCAAACAGACACGGGGACAATCGGCCAGCACGAAAGACAATCGCGTCAATACCATCTTTCAGCGTGACCATTATGAGAACACCGCGGTTATCAATAGCGGGTGCAGTAGCGGCGGTTGCAACAGTGGTGGCTGCGGTGGTGGTAAAGGCGGCTGTGGTTGATATACAGGAGAAATATCATGAAAATTCTTGATGTACTGGGACTAGGCAAGAAAAAAATCAGTGTAAACAGCGTTCGCGCTTTAGACCATCATGATGGACAAGGGCGAGCAGAAAAAATATTGCCTGCTGTCCAGAATATGTGTTGTGGCTCTTGCGGAGGGCAGGGGCATGCCAAGAAAAAGGAGAGTTCTGCATGAGAACATTGAAAATTCTGGGGTTTCTTCTGACCTACCCTGATGCAGATCATGTTCAGGCGATGGATCAATGCATGAATATTCTGACATCGGAAAAATGGTTGTCGGCGGTAACGCTTCAAAAACTTTTTCAGGCTTCTGAAATCTTCAAGAAAACGGATTTACTTGATCTTCAAGAGGAATATGTCTCTTTGTTTGATCGCACGCCTTCGCTTTCGCTGCATCTTTTCGAACATATCCATGGCGATTCCCGTGACCGTGGTCAGGCGCTTTTTGATCTGTTGAAAGTTTATGAGGAAGCGAACCTCTTTATCAATACCGAAGAAATGCCGGACTACCTTCCACTTTTCACGGAATATGTCGCAACACTACCGCCGCGCCAAGCTTCGGAAACCATGGGAAGTGTGGTGAATATCCTGTCTTCTCTGGCAGAAAGACTCAAAAATCGGGATTCGTTTTATGCAACTATTCTGGAGGCGCTGATTGAAACAACCGGTCGTGTCCCTGACCCTCAGGCCGTCGAATCCTATTTGAAACAATCCTCTGGCAAGGCTCTGGGGTTTGATGAGATGGACAAGGAATGGGAAGAGCAGTTTGCTTTTGATAATAGCGCCCAATCCACGGCTTGTCCAAAAGCAGAAGAGATGCTGGCACGCATACCCGGATATAACGGGCAGGAAAGGGTATAAGCATGGGCGACTTTCTCGATTTTTTTCTTTTCCAGATTTTTCCTTATCTGGCGATTGTGGTTTTTCTTTTGGGATGCCTGTTACGCTTTGACCGTGATCCTTATTCATGGCGGACGAAATCCAGTCAATTATTACGGCGCAGGCAACTGGTGATCGGCAGCATTTTTTTTCATGTCGGGATTTTGACTATTCTGGCCGGACATTTTGTTGGGTTGTTAACCCCGATACAGGTTTTTGACGCGCTCGGCGTTTCCCATGGTGCCAAACAAATTCTGGCGATGACTGCCGGAGGAATTGCTGGCTTGTTATGCTTGACAGGTTTATGCCTTTTGATTCATCGTCGCTTATTCGATGCCAGAATCCGCCATAACAGTTCGATTGCCGATATCGCTGTTCTGTTTCTGTTATTGGCCCAGTTGCTTTTAGGGCTTTCGACGATTCCCGTCTCTCTCCATCATCTGGATGGCCATGAAATGGTCAAGTTTATGAATTGGGTGCAGCATATCGTTACCTTCCGCGGTGGTGCGCATGAATTTATCAGTGATGTGGCTCTGGTCTTTAAACTACATATTACACTTGGATTGTTTTTGTTGGTGGTGTTTCCTTTCACGCGTCTGGTTCATGCTTTGAGCGCTCCACTAGGATATGTTCTACGCCCTTATCAGGTCGTCCGTAAACGTGCGAGATCATAGATGATGAAGACACTGACCCCCGGCATCGAAGTCAATGGCATCAAAATTTCCACCGAGGACATTAATGCCGAAATCCAATATCATCCCGCTGACAGTTTGTTTTCAGCAAAATACGA
>DMIT01000004.1 GCA_003452275.1 Rhodospirillaceae bacterium
CGAATGGCCTCGGCATAGGCGAAGATATGGGCGGCAGGATTGGCGAGAAGAATTTTTTTCTCGTGCCATGCCGCTTCCAGATCGGGGGCCGTTCCATGCGGCGGGTCGGCCAGAAGCGTCCCGTCAGCAGATACAAGGGTCGAGTCCATCAAACCCAAAGATTTATGTTCCCCTGCGACTTGGTCAGAGATGACATCGCCGTCATAATTTTTAAGGGCGATAATCATGCCGTTCATTTTCCCCTGCGGAATTTTCGAGACAACAGCATCAATCAATTGAACCTTATCATTAAAGTTGATACCCGCGGCTTTGAATTTTTCTGCATAAGACTCTTTGAAAATCTGGTTAAAGATATCAATAAACCGCCCGTCATAGACCGGATTGATCGTGTCTTTTCCTGCGAAAATAACGGATTTTCCCATGGCCAATCCTTGCTGGAACAGGGCATGGGCATAATCACGAATAGAGCTGTCGGTTTCGGTGGTCAATAAGGCCACGCCATTATCCACCTTGCGGTTTTCAACCAATATGTGGGTCGATCCGTCATCCCCTTCGAAAATAATCTTGAGCTTTCCGCGTCCCGGAATGGCAACGTTGGGCGCGCCATAAATACCGCCCACTGCCTGACGCACAATAGTCACATCATGCATCAACGGGGCAAATTTCTGGATGCCTTCGATTTCGATGGTATTGCGGAGAATGGCCGCGCCGTTAATCGCGCGGCGGATGATGCCGTTCGGGGAATCCCATTTCTGGGACAAGCCCAGTTTACGGGCTTCTTCTGTCGTCGGGGTAATGGTCGGCCCTTTGACCGCGGTTTTATGGGTCTTTAAATCTGCAATCGCCGCATTTAACGCTTCGTCCTGCGTTTTATCACGCGCCTGTAGGGAAATATCATGGACTTTCCAGTCCACATCGAAAAACGGAGCAATGAGCTGTTCGCGAATTTCAGCAGACATATATGGCCAGACGCCATCCCCTGTCATATCGACGATAGAACCATTGATTTTATAGGATGCGGACATAGCGGGAACCCTTTCAGGGAGATTAGGAAATTAAATCTGGGTTTCAGTATCCCAAAAAAAGATTAACAAATTCCTGCGATGCTTGTCAGAAAACGGCACCTTTCTGACATTATCCCCCCATGGGATTCAGTTCTTTATCAACGCCCGGCGCATCCGGCCCGATTTGGATATCTTCCGACAATTTCACCGTCCTGACAGGCTGTTTTTCCAGCAAGATCACGTCCGCAAGGATATTAAAGGCCTCTGCATAGGAAATTTTACCGTCATCAAGATCATACTGGGTCTGGCGGGCCAGATCATCATAAATCCTGTCCCGTTCCATGGCGAGCAATTCATCACCTTGGAAATCCTGCACAGGGAAATCGGCCGTCTCCAGACTGTCTCTGGATATATAATCATCTTCGCTATCCAGAGCGTAAGTTTCCTTGCCTTCTTCGAAATTCTGGGCCAGACGGCTTGCCTTGCGCGTCTCTTTTTTATCCTTCACGTAATCATTGACCGTGTTTGAGACCATGGCAACCACGGCCCCAGCCGCGCCGATGGCCCCCGATACAATTTCATCCAGAGTACGGATGCCGAAACGGGCGCGACGTTCGGCCTGTTTTTCATCGAGTTTTGTAAAGAGTTTGGGGTCGGCAATATCGCGCGTCGCGATTTCCTTATTGGTCTGCGCAACCTTGGCCATGAAAGCCTTACGGCTTAAATCATTTTCTGAAGCAAATGCGCTGGCCCCCGCTGCCAGAAAACTCATGGAAGAGATTTCAAATTTTCTGAGCTTCTCCGCCGCGTTTTCTTCGTCCGACAAGGCCTCATCTTCGGAAAAATCGAGAATAGGATCAAGGAAGACCCTGTATTTGCGTGAGCCTTCGCCACCGCCATCCCCTGAGGACGATTCATCATTCTCTTCTTCTGTGTCCCCATTGTCTGCCCCCTGCGTGGCCGCAGTGGCAGCATAATCATCCGCAATCGTTTTATAATGTTGCGGGTCTTCGGGCGGGACAGGTGGATTGGTCGAATGTGTCATGCTTTTATTTTACTTTGTTTTTGCGCTAGATAAAAGAAATTCATGCGCCACCCCGTCCCGCACCCCTGCCGTTGACACAACGAAGTTGCGGATATTGAGGTCAGACAACACGGATTCCAAGGTAAAAGCGGCAATTCCCGATAATTTGGCCTGATGCGATTCCATGCGATAGTTATTGGCAATGGTGACCTCATCCAACTCTCTGATATGTTTACAGAATTCGATAACAGCCGGTGTCGGGATCATATATCTCTGAAGTTCCGTTTTAATCCCTTGGCTTCGCATATAGGCCAATGCCAAAATACGCCATGATCCGCCAATCGCGTAGAGATGGCCCAGATTTCCAAAACGGGATTTGAGCGGCAGTAAAAAGCCGGAAATATTTTCCCGCGCCGCATCGCCCATAGCCTGCACACGATAAGCCCCCATCGGCAGGCTGATCGTGTCATGAACCCTATCCTCATAAATTCTTGCCAGCTCTAACGACCCGCCACCAAAATCAGCGACAACGCCGTCCGCATCAGGCGCAAACATCAATACACCGCGCGCTGCATAACCGGCTTCTTCATCTCCGGAAATAATGCGAATGGTCAGCCCCAGTTCGCTCTGCGCGCGATGGATAAAATCCGGCCCGTTTGCCGCATCGCGCAAGGCCGCAGTTCCCACGACCTGCAAAGAAGACGTATGATAAATATCAGAGAGGATTTTATAAGCCTGCAAAGCCTTGAACGCAACCTCAACGGCATCGGGATTCAAAAGTCCCGTTGTCCCCAGATCACGGCCCAAAGGACAAATGACTTTTTCATTAAAAATTTTCTCGGGCGGGTTATGGGCGGTATCATAGACAACCATCCGCACCGAATTTGATCCGATGTCGATAACCCCCAAAGACCGATGCGCGGATTGATAGGGCATGGAAATCCCCCTATTTCTCGTTCATTGAATTTTCAACCGTTTTAAAGAACGGTTTCATCAAATATTCCATGACGGTTTTTTTGCCGGTCTGGATATCGACCGTTGCCACCATCCCCGGAATAATCGGTAGGGTTTCGCCTTTTCTGTGCAGTGAATTTTCTTTGGTGCGCACTTTCACGCGATAGAAAAATTCACCTTTTTCATTCTTGATGGTATCGGCGGAAATGTCCGACACTTCGCCTTTTAACCCACCATAAATGGTGAAGTCATAAGCGGTAATCTTGACCATCGCCGGCAACCCCGGGCGCAGACGTGCAATATCGGACGGACGGATTTTTGCCTCAACCAACAGGTTATCATCAATCGGAACGATTTCGGCAATCGGGTCACCTGGTCTGACAACACCGCCGACAGTATTGATTTTAAAATCTTTAATCGTACCATTTACGGGCGATCTGATTTCCGTACGGTCTTTTTTATCGGTGAGGGCGCTCAAAGATTGTTTCACCGTATTAATCTCGGCAGTCTTTGCAGTCAGTTCGGTTTGCGCATCAGCGATAGAACTTTTTTTCATCTCGCTAATCCGCGCCTGTGCTTCGGCAATTGCCGATTTCGCGCGCGGGATGGCGGCCAGAACACCGTTTAATTCGGTTTGTTTTTCTTTGATCCCGCGTTCCAGTTGAATCAGTTCGATTTTCGGGGCCGACCCTTTTGCCACCAATGGCTCGGTCATTCTTTTTTCTTCCTGAGACAAACGAATA
Source organism: Rhodospirillaceae bacterium (assembly GCA_003452275.1). Taxonomy (GTDB): domain Bacteria; phylum Pseudomonadota; class Alphaproteobacteria; order Micavibrionales; family Micavibrionaceae; genus UBA1573. The sequence goes on from DMIT01000004.1 coordinate 3,726, forward strand.
ACCCCTGCCAGATCGCCCGACTTGGTGGTCAGTTCGCTGACTTCTTGCTTGCGCTGGGATAATTGCTGTTCCAGTACGGATACTTGCCCCTGCAATTTTTCTTTGTTGGCGCGGAAAGCATTCAATTCTTCGGTAATGCTTTGCGGGGATTTTTTCATGATCTCGTCAGGAAAGTTCACTGTGTCTTTTCCATCGACCTGGGCTTGCAAGCGAATAATCGCGGCTAATAAACCCATATATTTGGCTTCGTTGGTGCCGAGATCGGATTGAGCCCCGACATCACGCAGACGCATAATGATCTCGTCTTTTTTGACCTGATCGCCTTCCTGAAACATAAAGGCATCCACGATACCGCCTTCCAGATTCTGGATGACCTGAACTTCGCCGACAGGAATAATCTGACCTTCGCCGCGCGCTGTTTCATCCAGCGTCGCAAAGGAAGCCCATAATACAAAGACAACGAAGAACAGAAACAAACCGACCAGAATAAAGTGACGATGCAACGGCAATTCATCATCGGTCATAAAATAGCGGTCGGCATAGGCCTGCACGCGGTCGGTGTTTTCCTTCATCCAGCCTTGACGGATTTTATCCCAGTCGGCGGCTTCGTTCATGTTGAGATTTTCTTTCGGAACGGGTTTCTTGGTCATGCTTATTCACCTGTCCTTCCGGAAAATTCACGATTTTGCAAACGACGGATAATGTCATCCCGCGGGCCATAAGCAACGATATGACCGCGATCCATCAGAATCAATTTATCAACCAGATCCAACATCGCACCTTTATGCGTAATCACAATCGTCGTCTTGCCTTGAGAAATCACTTTTAATTTCTCGCGCAGGCGCATCTCGGATGTCGGGTCAAGCGATGCGGTCGGTTCATCCAGAATCAGAACGGGCGGATCGTACAAAAGAGATCGGGCAATCGCAACCGCCTGACGCTGACCGCCAGACAAAGATTCACCGCGCTCACCAACGGGAGTATCTAATCCCTTTTCTGAATCCCGCAAGAATTCCATGACGCCGGCCAGTTCGGCCGCACGCACCACCGCAGCCTCAGGCGCTGTTTCATGGCCCATGGTAATATTTTCGCGGATGGAACCGTAAAATAAATTCGGGCTTTGCTGAACGGCGCCGATACTGCGGCGCAGATCACCCGGGTCAATCTGGCGTACATCGGTATTGTCGAGAAGGATCGCCCCGTCATCGGCCTGATACAAATTGACCAGCAAGCGCGCCAATGTTGTTTTACCGGAACCGACCGCGCCGATAATGCCCACATGTTCACCCGGTTCAATCGAGAATTTAAGCCCTTTCAAAGCCGGATGGGTTTGCCCCGGATATTTAAAGACCACATCCCGAAATTCGATTTTCCCTTCGATACGGGATTTGGAAATGAAATGTTTCCCGGCCGGACGCTCCACAGGGCGTTTCATCAAATCTTCAAGATGGCGCAGCGATTGCCAGCTTTGGTTAAAGCGGGTCAACAACCCTGCCACCTGCGACAATGGCCCCAACGCACGACCGACCAGCATCACGGAACCAACCAGCGCCCCTTGCGTCATCATCGCGTTGGAAATCATATAGACACCGGCAATCACCATCGCGATGGTTGTCAATTGTTGAATGAACATCGAAAAATTAAGCGCAAAAGACGCAACCCGTTTAGAACGAACGGTGGTGCGCGATCCCTTCTCGCTCAATTCTTCCCAACGGCGTTGGACATGACCTTCGGCAGCTTGGGTTTTAATGGTTTCAAGACCAGTAATGGTTTCGAACAATAATGCATTTTTCAATGCGCTTTCCTGCATCGATTCTTTGGTAATGCGCGCCATCGGCTTTTGCAAAATCCATCCCGCAAACATCACAATCGGAATCGCCGTCAGCGGAATAAGCGCCAAAGGCCCCGCAATAATCGCAATAATAATAATAAAGAACAAAGAGAACGGCAGATCAACCAGAGCCGTCATCGTCGCCGAGGTGAAGAAATCGCGGATGGTTTCAAACTCGCGCATATGGCTGGCCATCACCCCCGCACTGGCAGGGCGGGCCGCCAGAGTCATGCCCAGAAGCTGTTCAAATAATTTTGCAGAAATTTTGACGTCGGATTTTCGTCCGGCAATATCCAGGAAATAAGACCGCATATTCTTGATCGCAAAATCAAAGCAATACACAATCAGCGCGCCCAGCGATAACACCCATAATGTTTCATAGGCGCTATTCGGAATAACCCGATCATAGACGTTCATAATATAAAGCGTACTGGCCAACGCGAAGCAGTTAATCATCACGGTCGCCATAATGACTTCGCGATAAATTTTCCAGTTTTCTTTGAGCGCACCCCAAAACCAGTCACGCGCCGTATCAATCACAGCGGGGCCGGCCCGTTCGTCATTGCGGGCAACAGGGCGCACATAGAATGTGTAACCGGTATAGAGCATTTTCAGTTGGGATAATTTGACAATCTTGCGTTCGTCCGGATTTTCGGGGAACTGCAGGACAAAACCCGATTCAGGATGAATGGTAACATCTTTACCATGCTCTTTTTTAGGCAATTGGTTTTTCGGGAATTTCACATCCCACAAAATGCAGGCCTGATTATGACCGAGAACGAGAATACATGGCAGATTAGGCGCAATCGCCAATCCTTCCAGAGACCTTTCCACAAGACGAGAGGTCATATCCGCCCTGACAGCGGCCCGTTCGAACAAGGACGGGGTAATTCCTGCGGCAGAAACCGGCAACCCTGCCACAAGTGAATTTTCGCTGGTGCGACGACCATAATGCCCCGCCAGAATGCGCAAACATTCAATCAGGGGGGAATGAATAGCCAGCCGATCAGCCTCTAAAGGCCAATTCTCTGACAATCCTTCTCGAGAGTCTACGTCTTTTGACGAAGAAGACGCTACCGATGGGGCAGCGTCTTTATCATTGGTCAAGTCCATGACTTGTTCCTATCCTTTTTTCCGGCTTGTGAACTCAGGGGATGCTTCACGTGGATATGAAACTCCGAGTGCAGGCAGGAGATCTCCGCGCAAGGCAAGAAGACGATACACAGCAAACATTTCCAAATAGCCATTATTGATGGCATTGCTGCGAGAAACAAACCATTCATTCTGGGAGTCGAGAACATCAAGCAATGTTCTGCGATCCAGATTGAACTGGTCTTTATAAGCTTCGACAACTGTTCCGTTCGCATCGGCTTGTTTGCGGAAAGCTGTCGCTCTCTCGCCGGAAGAAATCATACTTGCCCATGTTCTGCGAACATCTTGTTCCAGTGCGCGAGCAGATTCATTCCGCTCATCTTTTGCTTGCGCCAAACGGTAAACAAACTCGCGGGAACGCGCTTCATCTCCGCCACCGCGATACAGATTCCAGTTCGCAATCACCAAAGCAGATGCCGATTTTGTACGACCTTCGACACCGTCCAGATTATCACCGGCAGTTGCACCTGCCTGAAAATCGACTTTAGGATAGAAGGTTGACTTCGTTGCCTGACGTTCGGCATCAGCCACGTTCACATCCGCTTCCTTGGTATCCAGGGTCGGGCTGTGCGTTAAAGTTTGTTTCACTTCCGAATCCACATCTGCTTCCAGAATTTGACGTGGAGGAACTGGAACCTGAATATCCGGTTGCGCATTATCACCGACGATACGGCGATAATTTGTATTCGCATTGCGCAAAGATTCTTCCACCGCCGATTTCTGGGCTTCGGCAGCATTCAAACGGGCTTTTGTCTGTTCAACGTCCGCCTGAGTTGTACGACCTGCATCAGCCGACTCAACGATCTGGCTCATGATGTCATTGTGCATTTTCAGATTTTCATCAGCAATCGCCAGCAATTCACGTTGGCGCAAAACATCCAGATAGGCTTCAATGATGCTCAAGCCGGAAAATTCCGCAGATTCACGAACGCGATGTGACGCGGAACGGACGCGGTGATATTGACGCTCATTCTCGTACTTTGTGGCAAAACCATCAAACAACATTTGGGTCAATGTCAGGGATGCCTGTGAACGATAGAGGTCTGAATGGCCTTCGATTTGTCCTTTTGGATCACTATTGATGCTTTGAAAACCTGTATCGGCACGCATATCAATCGATGGCAAATATAATGCTTTTGCCTGCTGCAACTCTTCATCGGTTGCGCGGCGATTATTCGAGATAGACTCCGTTGCAGGGTTGGTCAGAACACCAACAGCAACCGCGTCACGCAGATTGACGATACGGTCGGTTCCGCGCTGAGTATACGCACCCACCTGTGTTCCGGAAGTAGCGGTCATTGCAGTCGGTTCCGCAAATTCTGCCGGATTTGTTTTTTGCAAAATCGGAGAATTTTGCTCTGCCAGAACCGGAGGAACATCATCAACTCCGGTTGCTGGTTCAGCCTGAATAGCCTGCGCCGTCAAAGTATCTACAGAAGAAGGCGCTGTATTTGCGACAGGAGCCGTTCCTGCTGGCAAAGCCAATAACTGATCTGATGTTTTATTAGAGAGAGTATTGCCTTGTGCATTGGCATAAGAAGGGCTCAACGCAAGTAATGCTGAAGCACACACAGTCAGCAATTTTTGGTTATTTCTATTCATCTCAACTATCCTTGTAATTTCTCAGTTTGACTTAAAAAATTTTAGTTTTTCTCTTATGTTAAAATAACAGAGAAAAAAGAATTCATGACTTTATTTATGAACTTTTTTGCTACGTTACGCAAGAGCAGGGCGAGTTTTTCGCCCTGTCTTATTCGAATTTATAAATTATGAAAATTATACAGTTCCAAAGCCTGATTGTTGTTGCTGTTGGTGGGCGATCTGAACGATGTCGTCAACATGGTTGACGATAACATCTTTCAAGACAACCACATCGACTGCGGCACTTGCGCTACCTGAACCCGATGCATCCACAGAGATGATGGTGTTGCCACCTTCGGTTCTGGAGAACACAAAGTCATTAATCGCATTGGTCACCGCGCAATTCTCGGTATCGATCAGGCTGCTCAGATCAATTTTGTCAACCTTGCTGTCAAAGTTGGAAATCAGCACAGGTTGTTGATCGTGAGCCACATCACTTACCAGAGTGTCCGCAGACGCAACCGTGGCCGCTGTCGTTACCTTGGCCGCAGCTTCGTTGGCTTTCGCCTCCGCCATCTGGTCGGCATCCGCACCATTGTAGAATGCAAACCATGCATCCACAATCTGCGCCGAACTTCCATTGTGACCTGTAATACTGCTTTCCGCAGAAACCGCATTACCGGAAACTTCGTAGTCGGTTGCCTTGGCATTCAGAGAGATCGATGCAAAGTCCAGATGATCCAGAGAAATCAGTTCGCCATCTTGGGTAATACCATCATGGTTTGCGTCTTTCCATACGACCAGATCTTTCCAGACAGCATCTTTGCTATC
>DMIT01000059.1 GCA_003452275.1 Rhodospirillaceae bacterium
AATGAATTAAAAGATTGATACCTCCTTATCTTATAGAAATATTGATATTCTATATAATTCATAATATATATGTTATTCATTGACAGAATTGATAATTAAACCATGATAATCACCGACCAGAAAAGAAAGTTTTTTTATAAGAATAACAGGCTTCAGCAATTACGCGGGTTTTGTTATGCCGCGCAATATCAGAGTATCAGCAAAGCTGCAAAGTTTATGGGCCTTTCACAGTCAAGCGTTTCCATGCAAATCAAATCTCTGGGAGAGGATATGGGGGTTAGTCTCTTTCACCGGCATGGCCCCCATATCTTTCTGACTACCGAAGGACAAAAACTATTCGAATATGCATTACCTTTGGTCAATAGTATTGAGAACTTGAAAGGGTTATTCGGTGCACATATTGAAGAAGAAACCAGAACGGATCTAAATGTTGTGGTTAATAGCACCACACTTAATTTTATTATGCCTGCAATGGCAAGGGATTATATAGAACAAAATGCGGATCATTATATACACTTGCATTATGCCGAGCACGAAGAGGCCATACAAAAAGTTTTATCCGAAGAGGTTGATTTTGCACTCTTGCCAAAGCGTTATCATTTAGCATTCCCTGGGGAAATCAGCTATAAACCGTTATTCTATTATAAGCCGTGTCTTATTACGCGCCCAGATCATCCATTGGCAGGAAGGACACATTTAAGTGTTCAGGAAATCTGTCAATATGAACTTACTCTTCCTGATCCTGATTTAAGGGTGATTCCCAATCTTTATGATATTTTTCCCGAACACAGCATCAATAAGAAGCTTCGCATCAATTTTATAAATTGGGAAACAACACGTAAATATATTGAGGAGGGCTTGGTTATTAGTATTTCTTCTGATGTTATTATAAATGCAAATGACCAGCTTGTTGCAACCCCACTTTTACATCTGTTTGCACCTGTAGATTACGGAATGGTCACTAAAACAGGGAAGGCTCTCCCTGAGAAAGTAAGAAAATTTCTTAGCTTGGCCAGACGAAAAGCAAAAACAATTAACTCTTGGTACTTTGATGCCATATAATTTATTGACTATTTCTTAGCTTTGTCTTATTTAATTTTTACATAAAATTAAAAGGTAGGGTTAATGACATGTCCGATTTTTTTCAAAGACTTGAAGCAACGAAGATTGGTAACCATTTTAATAATGAAGTTGTCGGTTCCGCTTATCAAAGATTGCAAGGAGCGGCAACCCTACCAAACCCTATTTTACCTTATGTAGTTGACATTCTTCAAGGGGCAGACGGTCTCTCGCGCAAGGAAATCAGTTTGCTATTAGCCTACACCCAATTCCGATCGGCCCCTACCATTGCAGAGATAGGCTCTCTTGGTGTTCTCCTTGCCCGTCAGCACCTTCCTGATTCTACGAAAACCGTCTTATCCAATCTTGCTGATGAGGTCCTCAGAGGTTCTTCCCATGTTCATTTACTTTATTCTGGGATTAGTGCCTTTGGAAATGGTTTGAAGGTTCCGGTTTTAGGGCATTTCAGTCTGAATGTTACAAAGTTATTCCTCCAAGCGCGCCGTGACATGGAGGATCAAAGTCTGGAACCGGATCAGGAGACTATTGCTCTTTTGAAAGAACAAGATCCGAATAACCCCATTTTCAAAATGCACACTGGTCTCCTTGGGGGGACGTTTGATGCTTGTGTTGTTAATCATTCATCAACTATCTCTGACTTCCTCAAGATTCTCCCTGCAAATTGTGATGTTTACGAGAGAGTCGTGGAGGGTTTTTGTAATGAAGATTTTGTAAGCTCCGATCAGTTGTCTGCACTCTCTTCTGGACTCATTCGGCTTGCGCTTCGGGAATCCTCTTCTGCAGGGGCAGATGGTGTTGTGGGTATCCATCAGAGTGTCACAGCAGCGTATGCGGGTTATTTTGAGAGGAAAGTTTTCAGAAATATTGCAAAATGGGCCGATGTTCATATTGGTAGCCATGGTGTGGAAGATGCTCACAAAGAGGACGCTATCAGGCTTGCGGTCAACTTTGCTCATCTTTTAGATCCGGAACAATTGGCATCTGTGTTTAACCGTGAAGCATTGTTGGTAGAGACGCGCAATGATCAGGCAAGAGCGTTTGTGGATAGAATGAAAACTATCAGGCCACAGGCAGAACAAGACGAATATATTCCTCCAAGAAGCGCCCCTCAGCCTGCAAGCCTCTGGAGGAATATATTAGCATGGAACATAACTTAGTTGCTTGCTGTGCTTTGTGCGCGAGCAACCTTCTTTGTAAAGTAAGCATTATTTGCGTATTCTTCAACAGTTGGTATTAAATCATCCTGTACCGTACCTAGAAGTTTCGAAATGTCCTTATGGATTGCAGAATATAAGGGACGCATAACTTTAGGAATAATGCGTTCAATATCCTCGACATCAATCATAATAGGAACGCGTAGCCCACGATGATCAACACCATCACCAATTTGCATAGCTGGAATAGAATGATGATGCAGATTTTTCAGGAGCCTTGGTTCCACCATTGCAAAAAGATAGCGAATTTTCTGCTGCTTAGCCAAGGAGAATACGCCTAAATAAAGTGAAAGTAGCACACAGGAAGACTTACTGCTGGGTCTTTTCCCTAGGCCACGATCAGATTTTTTGCGTCCGATATGACGATATTCACGGTCAATAGCAAGGCGAGATACTTCTGCATATTTGTGACCACTACTCTTTATCATAGACATAACTTGCTGATTTAGACCATTCTGGCAATGATGTTCCAGAGGCATATGATGGTTGCTTCCCTGATGCTGCCCATGCACCAATCTGACGCAGCCTATATAAGATTTTTCTGTACGGCTATAAACAACCATTTGTGTGGAATGTTGATCATATCCATCCTTTTCTGTTCCATCCAGATTCCCTTCCTCATATTTTAATTCAGCGCAATAAACATTATGGCGCACTTTATGAGCCTCTTGTTTAAGATCTTTTGTGACAGCGGGAAGAACCTGATAAGTATGTGTCATCAGGTTGAAATATTCCCGAATATCATTCCAAAGTTCGATATATTTAGACAGTAATACCCCTTGACGAGTCCCCTTAATAACCATAATCACACCACCTTGAGTTATTATATTAATAATTTTCCTTCGTATGTATTAATATACATAATTTTTATTCATATGACAATAATATACGTCATTCTGTAAATAAATTATTTATATTATGTGACATTTATTATAAAAAAATTTTGCATTGTTAATAAATAGAAAGGAATTTCTGCTAGCTTTAGGGAATTAAGCCGTCTGCAGCCCAATTCTGGGGGGGGAAGTATCAAATGGTATCCACTAAGAATTTAAGTCTAGCCTCAATCTTTATTGCTTTAGGTCTGACATTATTTTTCATCATTTCAGACCCTTTGCGGGCCGAAACACCCGAGCTACAGGCCGTAAATGGGGATCAAACGCCAATCGGGGCTTTAGCTTGGATTGAACCTAAATCCAGAGTCCTAAAAATTGGGGCCCCCAATTTACTGGAGGGAGCCCGAGTTGAGCGTCTTGATGTTCAGGATGGGGATACGGTCAAAAAAGGGCAAATTTTAGGCATTTTTTCAACTTACAACAAGAATAAGGCGTCTTTCGAAGCGGCTCAAGCCAATTTAAAATTGGCTCTGGCTACTATGGAAAAAGTTAAAACTGGAAACAAGAAGAGCGATATTCTGGCGCAAAAGCAAACTGCAATTTCTCTTCGTGCCGATGAGAATTCTGCCCAGAAAGAATTTTTGCGGCTTGAACGCTTGTATACAGACCAGTTAATTTCTAAATCCCAATACGATGCGGCTAAGGCCAACCATGAGCGTCTCTCTGCCCAACGAAAAGCAGCAGAAGCAACTTTAGAGAGTATTGAGCAAATACGTCCGGACGATCTATCTATTGCTGAAGCTCAGGTAGCTGTTGCGCGTTCAGAGGTTGAGGTTGCCAAGGCTAACCTTGATTTATCAACAATATTTTCTCCTATAGATGGAACAATTATTACGATTTATGCCCGTAGCTCCGAGTCTGTTGGAGATAATGGGGTGCTGGATATTGCTGACTTGAAGGTAATGGATGTCGTAGCAGAAATTGATGAGAATGACATTTTGAGAGTCAAAAAAGGGCAAAAAGCAACAATATCAATTCCCGGCATTAATGCAGAATTGCAAGGAACGGTGCGTGATCTGGGGGGGCAAATCAAGAAAAACTCAGTCGTTGATTTCAACTCAAGCCAAATGCTGGATACAAGGGTAGTTGAAGTTAGAATTGAGCTGGATAAGTCTCAGAATGAGATTACAGGGCGGCTTATCAATAAAAAAGCAAGAGCTAGAATCATTCCATGACATCCATAAAGTTCCCATCAATCTTTTCTATATTTTCAATCCGTCTTGCTTGGAGACAATTGTGGTATGACAAAGTCAGGTTTCTGACCGCAATATGCGGTGTTATCTTCGCCTGTTTGCTTGTTTTTATGCAGATTGGTTTTAAAAACGCTCTTTTTGAAAGCGCTACACTGCTACAAAGGACAATGACAGGGGATCTTTACCTTCAGCATAGCCAATCTGAGGCACTCTGGCGTATTGTTTCCTTTCCTAGGCAAAATTTATACAGGGCGCTCTCGGTTGAGGGGGTGGAAAATGTGACCGCACTCTATGCGGCACAAGCACCTTGGAAAAATCCCGAGACTGGCGTTAATCGAACCGCGCTTATTCTGGGCATTGATCCAAAAGCAAATGTTTATCCGCTTCCCGGTTTAGAAGCCCAGAAAGACTTTCTCCGTATGAGAGATACGGTTCTATTTGATGAAATGTCTCGGCCAGAGTTTGGAAGGGTTGTAGAGCTATTGAAGAAAAAGAAAGAATTTCCCGTTGAACTCGCGGGTCATCGTTTGGATGTTGTCGGAACATTCAAAATGGGAATTACTTTTTCGGCAGATGGTAATTTGATTGTAAATGATACAACATTTTTCAAACTTTTTCCGATGAAATCGCAATCAGGCGTGGATATTGGGATTATCAGTCTGAAAAAGGGAGCGGATATTCAGAATATTCAACAACAAATCCAGCAGATGTTACCGCAAGATATCAAAGTGCTGACAAAAGAAGAATATATCGCCAGCGAAAAAGCCTATTGGAATAATCTTACGCCGATCGGATATATTTTCAATTTCGGGGTGGTTATGGGACTCTTTGTGGGTTTCGTGATCGTCTATCAGGTTCTATTCAATGATATTACCAATCATCTCCATGAATATGCGACTTTAAAAGCAATGGGATATGATAATCACTATTTTATTCAAGTGGTGATGTCTGCAGCTTTTATACTTGTGATTTCTGGCTTTATACCCGGTTTATTCATTTCTGCAATGTTATACAAAATTGTCGAGCAATCGATTTTTATCGAGATGGATCTGACTGTCCTTAAAGCGAGTACGACATTCCTTTTGATCGCGGTAATGTGCTTTGTATCTTCCCTTTTTGCGATTAGAAAATTGAAATCAGCAAACCCTGTAGATGTGTTCAAATGATAAATCAGACCGCGCCAATAAACTTGATTGATGCCCAGTCCCTTTTTTACCAGTACGGGAAAGACCATCTTGCACAGCTTGTCCTTAAAGGGGCAACGCTTCATGTCAATGCCGGAGAGTTTGTTATATTGGCAGGGCCGTCCGGATCGGGGAAAAGCACTTTGCTATCTTTGATCGGCGCTCTTCGCCACTGTCAGACAGGAACGCTGCGCATTGCAGGGCACGATGTGACGACAACGAATGAAGATGTTCTGCGCGAGGTTCGGAAGAAAATAGGATATGTCTTCCAGCAACATAATTTGCTTGAGTTCCTGACAGCCATCCAGAACGTCGAAATGACGCTGGAGATGTTTCCGGAGTATTCTAAAGCCATGCGGGAAGAATTATCAGCGCAGATCCTCGAAAAAGTGGGACTGGGAAAACACCTTGATTATTACCCCTCCCAATTATCGGTTGGGCAAAAGCAGCGCGTCGCGATTGCGAGAAGTCTTGTTCATAACCCAAGCCTTATTCTTGCAGACGAACCAACGGCATCTCTGGATAAGCAAACCGGGATACAAGTCACCGAGATTTTGCATGAAATGGTAAAAAATCTGGGATGTGGTGCTCTCGTCGTGACGCATGATAACCGGATATTTGGTTACGCGGACAAAATTCTACATATCGAAGATGGGGTCGTGAATACATGAATGTTTTTAATTATTACGAAGCTTTCGACCGGAATATCGGCTGGATTACCGCGCAGGAACTGGAAGTCCTGAAGACGAAACGTATCGCTATTGCGGGGCTGGGCGGGGTTGGCGGGTATCATTTGCTGACTTTGCTGCGATTGGGGTTTACCCGGTTCCATCTGGCGGAAATGGATGTTGTCGAACTGGCAAATTTTAACCGGCAAGCCTGCGCGGGCGTTTCAAAAATCGGTCGCGCCAAAATCGACGTGATGCGCGAATTGGCGCATGATATAAATCCGGATGCAGAACTGACGCTTTTTGCGGAGGGGGTCAATGATGAAAATCTGGACGCTTTTCTGGACGGGGTGGATCTTTATGTAGATGGGCTTGATTTCTTTGTGCTGGATATCCGGCAGAAGATATTTCGTCTTTGTTATCAGAAAAACATCCCTGCAATGACCACGGCTCCGCTAGGAATGGGGGCAGCCCATCTTAATTTTCTACCGAACCATATGTCTTTCGATGAATATTTTGCACTGGACGGGGTCACAGGTGATGATCGCTTTATAAAATTCCTTATAGGCCTATCTCCTTCAATGCTGCAAAAAGGATATCTGGTTGATATGACCCGCGTTAATTTCGCGGCCCGTAAGGGGCCCTCGACGCCCATGGCCTGCGAGATTTGCGCAGGCATTGTGGGAACGGAGGCTATCAAAATACTGCTGGGCAGAGGGGACGTGCGCGCAGCGCCAAAAGGCTTTCATTTCGATGCCTATAAGAACACTCTGAAGCGAACATGGCGACCTCTGGGGAATAGACATCCATTACAAAGAATATTATTTCAAGTGATAAAACAAATCATCAAGAAAAACAGCCAATAAAAATGGGTTGACGATATGGACAGTCAAATATTATCCGTTAAATTGTTCGAGGTTTATGCGAAATATATTTGGCCATGGCATAGATTGCTTGTCAAAAATAAGATTTCCCGTCGATGCAATCTATGTGCAGCCTCCGAACATATGGTCACTATCCATACGGATGGTATTTGTTCGCTGTGTCTCGATTCTCAGAAAGCCCTCCCTGTTCCTGTTGCTGACCACACATCTTTACAACAGCAGCTTGATAAGTTGTTAGAGCAAGGTCAGGCGCTGGGGGCTCAGCAATATGATGCGCTGGCCCTCTTTAGCGGGGGAAAAGACAGCACTTATATGATCGAACGGATTAAACGCCAGTTTCCAAATCTGCGCATGTTGGCTTATACCATTGACAATGGATTCATGAGTCCGGTGGCGCGGAGTAATGTAGAAGAGCTTATCCAGAAACTGGATATCGATCATATTTTTGTAAGGCCGGCGCGGTCTTTTTATATCAAGCTATTCCGTTATTGCATCACGCACCTCAATCAGAGTGGTGGCTATGGAACTCTCGATTTCACAGATGGCGAATTTATGTTGGATACAGCCAGAAAGATGGCTGTCGAAAAACAAATCCCGATTATTCTGGCTGGATAGAGTTTCTCTTATCGACCT
>DMIT01000113.1 GCA_003452275.1 Rhodospirillaceae bacterium
GCGCGGATAATGTACCTAAAGGTATAACGCTTCCTTGACTAATGTCAATTTCGCGAACATATATGACGGGTGTGTTATTCCTTCACCACAGAGACAGACGAGAAAATGAGTTCCCCTGAATCCACCGCACAAACTATTTTAAGAATTTTAGAAAAATCACCCATTTTGGAAAATTGCGATGCCGCAACGCTGGCTTCTTTTACCGAACAATCTACTCTGATGTCGGTTGAAAAAGGGCAGGTCTTATTTGTTCACGAGGAACCCGCCAAACGTTTTTTTATTATTCTCAGCGGATGGGTCAAACTCTTTCGGGAAACGCTGGATGGCAGTCAGGCGGTGGTCGATATCCTCCCTGCCGGCCATATGCTCGGTGAAACCAGTATTTTCCAAAATGACAGCTATCCCTACAGCGCCGAATCTATCGAATCCGCCAAACTGATCTCGCTTCCTTTAACTTTATTAAAGTCAGAAATTGACAATAATCCGAAAGTGACATCCGCCATGTTGTCGAATATGGCCAAAGTGCGGCGCAAGCAGGATCAAGAACTCGAACATTTGACCATTCAAAGCGCTCCGCAACGTATCGGATGCTTTCTGTTGCGCCTGACGAACCAGAAGCAACAAGGCCCTATCACAATTCAGTTGCCGTATGATAAAAGCTTGGTGGCGGCGCGTCTCGGGATGCAACCCGAAACGTTTTCCCGCGCCTTGACCCGTTTGAAAGACGCAATCGGTCTGGAAATTCACGGGTCAACCATTGCGCTGGATGATGTGCGTCAATTGATCCAATATTCATGCGCAGCCTGTTCCTCGGAATTTCCATGCAAGGATTTAAAGACGAATGGGGATCATAAAACATTTTAATATGAAAAATTAATTCTCCTTAACTTATTCTGATTCTTTCCCTCTGGTCACAACATTGATTTATGTGTTAGCTTCCCTGCACCTAAAGCTGAGGGGGAATTTTGCCCTGTCCAGCGTTTGTTTTGCCGGAGGCTACTACTTTGATATCCGTTATCGTCCCAGTTATGAATGAAGAAGGCAATCTTGCCGGCCTGATTGCAGAGATTGCGTCAGCCGCGACAATCGCGCCTATTACCGAAATGATTTATGTCGATGATGGCAGCACGGATAATACATATAGCGCCCTTAAAATGCTGACTTCCCAATTCCCATCGTTGCGCGTCCTTCATCATGACCGCCGCAGCGGACAGTCTGCCGCCTTATGGACAGGTATCAAAGCCGCGACCAACAATATTATCGTCACGCTGGATGGCGACGGGCAAAATGACCCCGCCGATATTCCCGCCGTTTACGAATTATACAAAACCCAGGCCGCCACCGGAGCCCGCATCATGGTCACGGGCCGCCGCAAAAAACGTCAGGATAATTTCGGCCGGCGCTGTGCCTCGCGCTTTGCCAATCATCTGCGCGCCACCCTGCTGAAGGACAATACGCCCGACACTGGTTGTTCTCTCAAGATGTTCGGACGGGCCGACTATCTGAACCTTCCTTATTTCAACCATATGCACCGCTTCTTGCCAGCATTGATGATCCGCGACGGAGTCAAACTGGCGCATGTCGATGTGTCGCATAGATCACGTTCGACCGGCGTGTCCAAATATACCAATTTCAACCGCGCCATCGTCGGTATTGCCGATTTAATGGGCGTGATGTGGCTTCAACGCCGCGGCAGCGCCCTGCCCATCGTTTCCGAATATAAAAACGAGAGATAGTCCATAAGATGCATTTTCCTTTTGAGATCACCACCACCATGATATGGGTCACCATCGGTTTTATAGGACAAGGCATGTTCTTCATGCGCTTTTTCGTCCAGTGGATCGCATCTGAAAAAGAAAAGAAAAGCGTGATTCCCCATTCTTTCTGGTATTTCAGCATTGCGGGCAGCCTGATTTTATTGATCTATGCCATCTGGCGCCAAGATCCCGTTATCATTCTCGGCCAGACGACGGGCTTTATTATTTATTTTAGAAATTTATACCTGATTAACCGTACCAAAAAATCCGGCACCTGATCCCCAAAGACTATAAAAGAGGCTACAAAATATGAACCGCCAACAACTCATATCCAGATTATGGTTGCCCGCTCTTGGCGTGGCGTTATTCCTGACCGCCATTCTCTGCCGCCCGTTGCTGCCGATTGATGAGACACGCTATATGAGTGTGGCATGGGAAATGTCATTGCATCAAGGCTGGCTCGACCCCCTGACCAAAAATTTTGAACCTTACTCGCATAAACCGCCTTTGCTCTTTTGGTTGATAAACATGTTCTGGGCTATGTTCGGAATTAGTCGCTGGGCCGGTGAAATTCCTATTGTCCTGTCCTCTGTCCTCTGCATTTATCTGACGTCAATCCTCGGCAGATTGATTGCCAGAAACCTTGCCGCAGACAATCAACAATCCCCGCTTCTCGATACACAACGCCTTTGCCTTATCATGGCAGCATCTTTGCCCTTCATGATCTATGGCACGTTGGTGATGTTTGACTTTCTGGTCTGCATTTTCACCCTCCTCTCTTTGATCCTCGTCCTGCGTTACAGTGACAAACGCCGTCTGCTTGACCTCATCTTACTGGGCGTCTGCCTTGGCTTTGGTGTCTTGGCCAAAGGCCCCGTGGCTTATCTATACGTGTTACCCTGCTATTTATTGGCCCCTCTCTGGAAACCGGATCTTACCAATCTCAAAGGATGGTATTTCTCCTGCCTCGGGGCGATTCTTGTCTCGGCCATTCCTGTTTTATTCTGGCTGATTCCGGTTCTCAAAGAATCCAATAACCAGTTTGCCTTCTGGCTGGTGTGGAACCAGACCGCAGGGCGCGTCACCGGCAATTTCGGCGAAGCCCATGTCCGTCCGTTCTATTTCTATCTTCCTTTACTGCCCGGCTTCCTGATGCCATGGATATTCTTTCCGGCTGTCTGGCGATCCATTCCCGCATTGAAAGCCAGTTTCAAAACAGATAACAGCTTGCGCTTTATCCTGTGCTGGTGCGTGCCGGTGTTTATTGCCTTTTCACTTATCAGCGGCAAACAACCCCATTACCTCGTACCGCTCGTACCGGCGATGATGATGTTAATGGCTTTGGGATTACGGACTATCCCGACAAAGACTCTGGCAAAAACTTTGGCGATTGTTGCGTTGTTATTTATTGCGGGACAAGGGATTGCCAAACATTATTTCTTTAAAAAATATGACCTGACCCCGATTGTCGAGATTATCCATCAACACCCCGATGCCCCCTTTGCGTATGTCAGCAATTACCACGCGGAATTTAATTTCCTCGCCCGTCGTACCAGCCATATCGATGATGTGAATCTGGAGGATCTGGGCGCATGGTTCGATAAAAACCCGCAAGGCCTTGCCATCGTCAGATATATGAAACCGGAAGAGGTCGGCCCCTATACAATGACCTTTACCATGCGCTATCGTGGACGCCATATCGGTATCTTCACCAAACCACCTCAATAATAGGATCGAAAAAATGTCCCAGATGATTTCGCCACGCAAAATTGCCCTTTTGGGCGGAAGCGGTTTTGTCGGAACGCGTTTAACATCAGATTTGCTGCGATCAGGGCATCAGGTCACGATTGCCGATATTGAACCGAGCAACAGCTATCCCGACCTGCGCCTTGACGCCGATGTCCGCGCATTTGATTCCTTGCTGTCTGCCTGTCACGAATGCGACGTTATCATCAATCTTGCCGCCGCCCATCGTGACGATATACGGCCTATCTCTCTTTATTATGATACCAACGTCACCGGCGCGCGGGTTACGTGTCAGGTTGCGGAAAAACTGGGCATCCAGAAAATCGTCTTTACCAGTTCCGTGGCAGTTTACGGACATCAGCATGGCGAACCGGACGAAGAATCCTTGCATCAACCTATCGGCCCGTACGGGGAAACCAAATCGCAAGCGGAAAAGGTTTATAAGGAATGGCATGCCAAAGACCCGGCCAAACGCACATTGATAATCGTGCGCCCTACCGTAATTTTCGGCCCCTCCAATCGCGGCAACGTCCATACCCTGATGGATCAGATTACCAAAGGCCATTTCCTGATGGT
>DMIT01000163.1 GCA_003452275.1 Rhodospirillaceae bacterium
TTTTTCGCCAAGGGTATCCATCGCTCCGACGAGAGCTTTATTACCAGCTTTGAAAAAATTGAAAACACTGCTCATTTCACACCCTTTGCCTTGTTTGCTATTAATCTTTTTAACTGGTTTAAATTCCAGCCTTTAATTTATGAAACCATACTAACTGAAAATGACTTAAAAATCAAAATTAATATGTAAAAAATTGTAAAATATTTTTGCAACTAAATTAAGCACTTTTTAATACAATGCCTATAATATCCATAATAAAATACAAATTATATGGTGTGCCATGTCAGAGAACCAACCAAAAGAAACAGGATTATTGAGCCATTTTAAAGGTGCATTGGTGACAGCCTTTGGAATGACTCCTCTTGGAACTGCGATGGGGCTAAATCCCATTCTAAATAGTCCATTGGTCAAGACAGGTTTAAATGAGACCTCAAAAGACACAGCACGCGATTTAGGTTTGGCTGTAAAATACTTAGTTACCCTTGGCGATAAACAAGCTGCAAACAAAACCGCAGATGAGATTGAGGAGGGGTGGCGTAAACATATCACTCAAAATATAGGGATGGGGCAGTCTGAGTTTCGGTTAGGCGGAGGCTGGAAGCTACCCGCCAATACATTATATAATGGAAAAATGGATAAAGAACGCGAAGGCAAAGAGTTGCCTATAGACGCAGTTTTCTTACGTAAAAAAAATGGTATAATTGAGGTTTTAGATCATAATGATCCGCGTTATTTAGAGTTGGCAATGCCATATATTGCTGGCCAAGTTGCTATTCCTATTGGTGCAGGTAAAGCTATAGGTGCTATAAAATTTTTAGCAAATGGTAGTAAAATTGTTGAAGGAATATCTAAAGGAGCTGATATTGCAGGTAAAGCGGTTTCTACAGCCAATACTGTTGGCGGTATAGGCTATGGAGTTTCTATTACTTCAAGCATGCTTATTCTAAAGCCAGAAGCCATCTCCAAGATTTCACACCTTCTCGATAATCCTAAAAAAATGACACCGGATCGTCTTCGTCAAGATTTGAATACTGTGTTTGAGCAATATTCTTATTTAAATGGTCCGATGTCAGAACAATATTTTGTTCCTCCTCTTGAATCTAATCAGGATCCTTTACAAAGATTGCAGGATCTAGCTAAGGGAACTGTGCGGAAAGTATTTGAATCCTCAACTCCATTTGACAGGATTACTGACCTTACAAATAAATCAAAGAATTATAGAGCGCATGTAGGGCTTTCTGATTCTCATGATGAAATTAGAGAAAATTTAGATTTTCAAAGAGGGTTTTTACGCTTGGCACAAAAAACTATGAGTGGAAATGAACTCTCCAATCAAGAAACGATCATGCTAAAATTTGGTATGAATATTTATACAGGTCTTGCTGCTAACATTCTTCCAGAAAAAGGAAATGACTTTTCTGACATTGAAAAAAGCAAAATAAAAAAAGACCTGCAAACTGCATTAGAGGCTAGGTTTTTCCCTACTAGTGATCATGTTTCTGAAGATCAAATAAAGGTGAAACTTTCCTCTAGGCTTTCTAAATTAGATGCTGAAATTGCAGAGCGCGATAAACCTAAAAATCCTATCATCCAGAACCGGATTGATAGTCCATTCGTAATGGGCTAATGCCTAAAATGCCTCATCCCCGTCAAAATCATCGCTAACCCACGTTCATTTGCGGCGGCAATCACGTCTTTATCCTTAATGGAGCCGCCGGGTTGGATGACGGCGGTGGCTCCGGCGTCGGCGGCGGCCAAAAGCCCGTCAGCGAACGGGAAGAAGGCGTCGGAGGCTACGACAGAGTTTTGAATGGCAGTTCCGGCTTCATTGGCTTTCCATGCGGCGATACGGCTGGAATCAATACGGGACATTTGCCCTGCGCCGATACCGACTGTTTGGCTGTTTTTGGCGTATACAATGGCGTTTGATTTGACGTGTTTACACACACGGAAGGCGAACAACAAATCGGCAAGCTCTTGTTCGGTGGGTTGCCGGTCGGTGACCACTTGGAAATCGGATGGCATGATGTGGCCGTTGTCGGCGCCTTGCAATAAATAACCGCCGGAAATGGTTTTGAGGGTCATGCGGGCATCGGCAAAGTTTGGCAATGATCCTGTTTCTAACACACGCACATTTTTCTTTTCGGCGAGGATGGCTTTTGCTTCGTCCAAGATTTGCGGCGCAATAATGACTTCGGAGAAAATTTTGACGATCTCGGTCGCGGTGCGGGCGTCCAGCGGGCGGTTGAGGGCGATAATGCCGCCAAAGGCCGACACAGGGTCGCATTTCAATGCAGCTTGATACGCTGACACCATATCGGCACCCGATGCAACGCCACATGGGTTGGCGTGTTTAATGATTGCAACGGTGGGTTCATCAAATTCGGCAACTAATTCAAAGGCGGCATCTGTATCATTGAGGTTGTTATAAGAGAGTTCTTTGCCCTGAATTTGCTTGGCGTTCACAACCCCTGCGCGGCCTGTGCCGTCACTGTAAACGGCGGCGGATTGATGTGGGTTTTCACCGTAACGTAGCGTGTCAACCAAGGTTGCCGACACCGACAATGTTGCTGGGAAAGGGTCGTTCAACTGGCCCGCGAACCATGATGAAATGGCAGAGTCGTAGGAAGCCGTTGTCGCATACGTACGTGCTGCCAATTTTTGACGCAGGGCCAGTGTTGTCCCGCCTTCGGCGATTTCGCGGATGACATCTGCATAATCGGACGGGTTGGTCACAACCGCGACGAAATCATGATTTTTGGCGGCGGCGCGCAACATGGCGGGGCCGCCAATATCGATATTTTCGACGCAATTATCATAGTCGCCACCTTTTGCCACTGTCTCGCGGAACGGGTAGAGATTGACGACGAGAAGGTCGATGCCCTCGATTCCTTGTTGCGACATGGCGGATAAATGTTCCGCATCGTCGCGACGGGCCAGAAGGCCGCCATGGATTTTGGGATGCAGGGTTTTGACGCGACCATCCATGATTTCGGGAAAGCCGGTATGTTCGGACACATCGGTCACTGTCAGGCCGGCATCGCGCAACGATTTCGCTGTGCCGCCGGTTGACAGAATTTTAACACCGTTTGCGGCCAGCGATTGTGCAAATTCCAACAGGCCTGATTTGTCGGACACGGACAAGAGAGCGGTTTTAACCGCAATGCGATCTGGGCGGGGTGTGGTGCGTGGTTTTGCGACAACGGACATGACAAAGACTTTCTGTTAGCGAAGGTGAAGCCATTGTCATACTGCTATTATGTGCGTTTGAAAAGCCCTGATGTAAAACTTCCCAGAGTCGATGGATTGGTCGTGGTCGGGGCGTTCAATGCAGGGTTTTTAATATAAAGCCCACGTTTTTCAGGCATCGGCACGAATTTATCCGTGATCCCGAGGACGGTTTCCGCGCCGCCAAGCAGCAGGAATCCGTCTTTATCAAGCTGTTTGTCCATTTTGGCCAAGATCCCGCCTTTGGTCTTTTCATCGAAGTAAATCAATACGTTACGGCAGAATATAATGTCAAACTGGCCCATGCGCGACATGTCGTCCAACAGGTTGAACGTGGAAAATTTGACCATGGATTTAATATCATCTTTTAATTGCCACGCTTCGCCGGTCTGGATGAAGTATTTCATCAGATATTGGATCGGCAATCCGCGCTGCACCTCGAACTGGCTATAGGCGGCTTTGCGCGCTTGTGCCAGTATTTCTTCGGATAGGTCGGTGGCAATGATTTCGAATTTCCATCCTTTTAACTGGGCCTCTTTTTCTTTTAACAGCATGG
>DMIT01000116.1 GCA_003452275.1 Rhodospirillaceae bacterium
CCATGACCTTGCTGGAAAATGAACGTCAGTTGAACGAAGTCAGCGGGCGCATCAGGACAATTCAGCACCAGATGGCTTCATCCTCCAATGAAATCAGGGAATATCAAACCCGCCTTGCGTCATTGGCGGCCCATCATCTGGATCAGTCCAATGAAAAACTTGACCAGATTCTGGCCGAGAAAGCCCAGAATAACGAAGTCATCCAGAAACTGGAAGAACGCATGATACGGGTCGATGTGCGGGCCCCCGTCCGCGGGATTATCAAAGGTCTGATCATCAATACCGTAGGGGCGATTGCGCAACCCGGGCAAACATTGATGGAAATCGTACCGCTCGGCAAACAGTTAGAGGTCGCGGTTAAAATTCCCCCGCAATATATCGGGCAATTGAAAAACGGCCAGAATGTCCATGTCAAATTAAGTACGTTCGATTTCTCGCGCTACGGGTCTATTCCCGGCACGCTGCAAAAAATCTCTGCCAGTACGTTTTCCGGCGAGGGTGGCGAACGCTATTATAAAGGAACGGTAATTTTATCCCGCAATTATGTCGGCGAAAACCGTCATGATCTGGTATTGCCCGGAATGACGGTCATGGCAGATATCATCACGGGGGATAAGACGATTCTCGAATATTTGCTCAAACCCATCCAACGCGCGATGAAAACCGCCTTCACCGAACGGTAAATAATGCCACATCTTTTCTTCGGCGCGATCCTGATCGCATCGCTCGCCATGATTTTTATCTTATACAGGCAATCCCGCCATGTGACAGATTTGCAAAAAAATCTGAAAGACGCGCGCCATCATACCGAAGAGATCGTGCAATTTCTGATCCGTAACCCGTATCCCTTTATGCAGATATCGGCAGACGGCACCTTGCTGTTCGCAAACCCTGCGGCCTATGCGCAATATGGGCAACTGGCAAAATATGGCGCACACCATAAGCTTCTGGCGTCTATTCCGGATTTGATGCGGCAGTCCGGCAGAAAAGAAATGACGCGGGAAGTCTCTGATGACGATCAAACATGGATGCAGATGATCGTATCTGTTTTATCAGAAGGCCAAACGACCTATGCGGTTTATTGTTACGACGTGACCGAGCGCAAAGAATTCGAAAGCGAGATTGAAAAAAGCCGCAAACTGGCCGAGGCAGCCAATCAGGAAAAAAGCGATTTTCTGGCCAACATGTCGCATGAATTACGCACGCCGATGAACGGCATTATCGGCTTGTCGGGAATTCTGGCCGATATGGAACTGGGGACGAAAGCACAGGAATTAAGCGAGGCAGTACATCAGTCCTCGCGCAATTTGCTGGTTCTCCTGAATGACATTCTGGATTTCTCGAAAATCGAAGCGGGGGAATTGCATCTTGAAAATATCGCATTTGACCCGCGCCAGATGGTGGATCAGGTCATGCGCTTGCAACATTCCGTTGCTGCTTCAAAACCGGTGTCTCTGGCCTGCGAGATTGCGGACAACGTGCCCGCGCGCTTAACCGGTGACCCGACGCGCTTGCAGCAAATCCTCAATAATCTGGTGGGCAATGCGTCCTCTGTTTCAGTGTCGAAGATACCGGTATCGGCATCCCCGCCGATAAACAGGACATCATATTTAAAAAATTCATGCAGGCCGATATTTCGACCTCCCGCCACTATGGCGGTACTGGTCTCGGCCTCAGCATTACGCGCCAGTTGGTTAACATGATGGGCGGAACGATCACGCTGCAAAGTCGGGTCGGGGTGGGAACGACCTTCGATGTGACCATTCCCCTGACTGTGGCATCGGCACAGCGTATAGAGCCATCTATGCCAGATGACCGGCCCGCCCCCCTCCATCTTCAGGCGCGGATTATGGTGGTCGATGACCACCCCGTCAATCGCCTGTTCATGCGGAATATTCTGAACAATTTCGGATTCACCGCTGTGACCGAAGCCACCAACGGGCATCAGGCTATCTCGCTACTGGATAAACATCCCCCTGATCTGATTCTCATGGATTGCCAGATGCCCGATATGGACGGCTTTACCGCCACAAAAATCATTCGCACCACGAAAGGGGCCGCCGGCAAGATACCGATCATTGCCGTCACCGCCGATGCCATGACCGGCGCACCGGAAAAATGTCTGGCCTCCGGCATGGATGATTATCTCAGTAAACCGGTCGATGCCAAAAAATTACAAGACATTTTGCGCAAATGGTTGCCGCGCGATGTGACGGGGAATGCAGAGGTCTGCGAAGAGGTCATTTTCAACCAACACCAACTGCATGGCTTCACGGAAGGAGACCCGCAACGCGCGCATGAAATCATCTCGCTCTTTTCCCACCTGACCAAAGAATCGTTGGATGCCTTACAAAATAGCCTTCAGGAAAATGACCCCGAAGGATGGAAAGACCATACCCATAAACTCTATGGCTCCTCCTCGACCTTCGGCGCAGTGGCCTTCGCCAAGATGTGCAATCAGGCCCAAACTCTCCACTCCGCCACCCCCGAACAGAAAAAAGAAATGCTGCAAAAAATCCTGCTCCAATACGAAACCCTGCATGAACATTTACAGCAAAAGAACTATCATAATGCTTGATAAATATTCGGATGTTCGTAATGAAATTCAGTCTGGTATCAACTTCTTATCCAAAAAATTTTTTGCTTCAAAAGGGGAACGAATTTCAATCCATTCAAGAGATGGGAACTGTCCCTTAAGTGCCATCGAGGAAAAACGGTTGTATTGAGGATATTTGTAGAAAACGTACCACAAGAATGATAAATCAATTTTTGATTGGCAGCCTTGAGCATGCTCCTCTTTTAAAAACGATCTTCTGATAACACGATATAAACAGATCCATCTATTATAATTGAGGTGAATAACCGTATCGGCATATTGCAGACGCAGGGGTAAGGTGCGGTTATAGTTCCCGTCCATTAACCAGCGAGGCTTCTCAAGTTCAGTTTGCAACAGCTTATCAAAATCATCCCTCTCTCTTTGAACCCAATCAGGCAACCAAAACAGAGAATCCAGATGAACAACCGGCAAACCCAGTTTCTTCGCCAACTGTATTGCAAAGCAAGTCTTTCCCGCACCGCAATTTCCAATGATTAAGATTTTTTGCATACCCTATCCTACAGCACATTGTCTAACGACTAAATTGCAAAAATAGCGTTCCGGCTTGTGAGAGAATTGCGTGTTGCTATAAAAAATGGTGGTGTGTTTGTGTTGTTCTTTCGAACCTGTCTCGAAAGGCGTAATTCGTTGTTATTTAATGACAAATCTTTCCTCCAAAATTTTTTAGTTATTAATCAATGACAATTATTAGGACACGGCGACCGATACAAGGCAAGCTCAATGGTTATTATAACAACCAAAAATACAAGATAATGGTCACAATAGTGACCATTGAGGGCAAAATTTAAAACGCTATAATATTGATTATAATTGGAGCTACGAGGCACGCATGATTTGTAAAACATTGAATGATATTTATGAAGCTAAGCCCCCCACCTATGAGGAAATGCGCAAGAACGAAAATAAATGGTGGAGGGAGGGATTTATTGCAGCTAAGTTTTGTGAATACGCTGAATGGAACGATGCTTCGATATGCTTCCNNCCCCGCCAATGACGCAGGGGATGATGTTTTTATCAAATATAGTAACAATTCTTATCCATTCCAGATTGCAGAGATGGCACCTAAAAACCCAGACGTAAAAAAGGAGTTCCCACAGTCGCACGATACAGAGGATGGTTTATTAATCTCTGCTCCCTACAGTTCTCTGAAGAACGAAATAAAGAAATTTGTCTGCAGTCTGGTTGAAGCCAAGAATGGTAAAAATTACGCAAACCAAGATAATATAAACTTACTTCTATACCTCAATCCGCCTGGCG
>DMIT01000125.1 GCA_003452275.1 Rhodospirillaceae bacterium
CAAGGGACAATCTTGGGACAATGAATAAAAAGAATGCAGGATAACCAATGGCGCAGTTATCCATAAACGCACATGCGAGGCCAGTTATTTTCATATTTTAAAATTCCATTTTTTGGAAGGAAGATAACTATGGCTACATTTGAAACACGCATCTCATCAAAAAACGAAACTTCATACCGCGTTAAAATCCGTATTTTGGGGTACCCGCCCGTCAATAAAACCTTCTCAACTATGACGCTCGCAAAAAAATGGGCAAAAAAGACTGAGACAGAAATTGAAGAAGGAAAATATTTTCCTGCGACCAAACACAAATCCAAGACATTAAATGATTTGATAAACGCATACGTTGCCCATGTGGGATTGGATAATCCCCGCCGACTAAATGAATTGCGCCCTATCATGGATTGGTGGAAACAGGAGCTTGGATACAGACTGCTTTCGGAACTAACCGGTGAACATTTTATCGCCGCCCGCCAGAATTTGGCGAAGAAAGCCACAAGCAAAAAAGATGCTGATGGAAATACGTTGCGAATAAGCGTCTCCACAGTAAACCGTTATATGGTTGCTTTAAATACAGCCTTTAACTTTTCTTTTTCCGTCCTGAAATGGCTTCAAAGCAATCCAATGCAGGGATTAAAAAAGTTAAAAGAACCGGAAGGCCGTACAAGATTTTTAAGTCCAGACGAAATTGCAAGATTGATGACTGCATGTCTCGAGGACACAAGCCCACATATTTTTGCAGCCGTTCTGCTTGGTATAAGCACGGGACGACGAAAAGGGGCGATAACGAACCTAAAATGGCAAGATGTTGATTTAGAAACGGGCCGAGTACAGTTTTGGGAACAAAAAACAAAGACATTTGCGGTCTCGACTATTTCTGGATGCACACTTGAACTTTTACAGCGCAAGTTTACTGAAAAAGGCGAATTAGAAAGCTTGATTTTTCCTTCTCCGATTAAAGATGGCGCAGCCATTGATATTCGCACCGCATGGGAGCGAGTAAAAAAACGAGCACAGCTTGAGGACTTTCGTTTCCATGACCTGAAACACACATGTGCTAGTTACATGGCAATGGAAGGTTCATCGCTGCTTGATTTGGCTAAAGTTTTAGGACACAAAACGCTTAATATGGTTATTCGATATGCACATTTAACTGAAGACCACACGGCAGCCCTTCAAAAGAAAATGAATGATAAGGTTCTCGGAAATGTCAAAATCTAATGCTTCCATTTGGCAAGAATTACCGAACTGGCGTGTAGAAGAAGAGTATGCCTTCCTAAGCAATGCGAGCCTACCAGAATGGGCATGGGAATTTCTCAGGAGAAATCCTGGCGATCGGGCGGATTACAAATCATGCTATGGGGAAAACAAAAACCTAGCCGAGGAAAATGAATACGACCCGCCCAAAAATCCGAATGAGTCCAAGGAACAATATATTGCTCGAATGCTTCATCAAGGTTTGGAATATAGCATCAAGGAATTTCCACAGTTGTGTGCTGAAAAATGGGGCATACAGAATATGCACTCACCATACAAACCCTTGCCCTATGGCGGTATATTTAGTCAACTTCCGAAGTTACCAAGAGTGCTCACTGATTTAGAGCAGGCAGAGCAGTATTTCGAAAATACAGACCATTTCAATGATGAAAATACATTTATTGGAACAACCAGTTCGTCGAAGATGGATGTTGCAGTCGTTGTTTTTGATATGAAGATTTCAATTGCCGAGCAGTTGGAACAAATCAGACATAGGCTATTAGCCATGCAGCAGTGTTTAGAAATTATTCCGGCAAAAAAAGAACGGACTTCAGGTCAAAAAGGTAAATGGCTACGTCACATACGAGTTCTTGACGCAAAGAGAAGTAATCCCGCGCCAACAAACAAAGAAGTTTCTATTGTCTTAGGCCCTACCAAATCGTCCAAAGATAATGGTTCACACGAAGACCGTGGCGAGGAATTCTACGAAAAAGCCAGAAATGCAATGCGCAGCTATAAGAAAATTCTCCACCACTCCTCCGGCAAAGTTCTGAAATAACTTTAACGGGTTCATATTGGGCGACTTAGTCCCCATATCCTATGTTGTGGTTTATGGAGAGAAAATGGCCACTATTAGAAAACGTACATCAGCAAACGGCGATACTTCCTATCATGTGCAAGTAAGGCTTAAAGGACATCCAACCGAGACAGCTTCGTTCAAACGAAAAACGGATACGGATAAATGGGCGCAACAGACAGGAGCGGCTAGATTCATACCCGCCCCGTTATGCATTTTGCAAAAATATTATTGCAACCCTAACGCACAAATACAATTTTAATTTAAGAAATATTAGATTAGAAGTAGTTTTGTTCAGGAAAAATGCTCATTAGCACTGCAAAAAGACTCTGCATAAATTATTCGGGGGTATATTATTCTCATAACCTCCTTAGCAACCAAAAGAATTAGTAATGAAAAAATTGATTAATGTTTACTGCGATGAGACCTGCCACCTCTTAAATAGAGGCGACACTGTTATGGTGCTTGGGGCAGTTTACTGTGATGCAAGTGAAACAAAATATATTGCGGAGCGTATTAGAGCCATCAAGAAAAAACATAACTTGCCAAGAAAATTTGAAACGAAATGGACAAAAATATCGCCATCTAAAATTTCCTACTACATAGATTTGGTTGATTATTTTTTCAATGAGTCTCCATTAAAATTCAGAGCAGTCTTAATTCCAGATAAAAACCTTCTAGACCACGAGAAACATGGTCAATCTCATGACGACTGGTATTATAAAATGTATTACGTCACCTTAAAATGGATAGTGCGTACCTCTAGTAAGTACAATTTCTATATTGATAAAAAGGACACTAAAGGGGGGGCAAGAGTTGTACAACTCCATGAAGTTCTGGCTAATCGTTTCTACGATTTTAACCATGAGTGTATTGCAAAGGTGCAACAAATTCAGTCACATGAATCAGAGCTGATTCAATTAGCTGATTTGTTAATCGGGGCAATTGGGTATGCCAACCGCTATGACACTAAAGAAACCGCTAAAAGCGCTATAGTTGGCCATCGCTAAGAATATGTAGGTTCTCTGAATAACAGTACTGGATTTACAAAGACTAAATTTAACCTTTTTAGGTGGGATGCAAGTTTGTCATGATCCTACCTCCTTTCGTACCTTGGTCTGGAAATGCCGCTGATTTCCAGAGCTATTTGGATCAAATTTACAATATTTTTATTGTCGATTTCATCCAGCGGAAGCCTATGTTTTTGAATAAACCTATTAGGGCACGCTACAATCCTGCTCATGGAAATAAACACTTTAGTTTTTGGCACTTAATCTCCGAAGCAGGCGAAACTGACAATGAAGATGATCGTATTCCAGACTTAGAACGATGCAAGAGAATGTCATGGGTTGGTCACATTCTTTCCAATTTTAGTGACCCAGAAATTTTATGTTGGACAAATAAAAGACAAGGCAAACGAGGCGGAGAAAACAGATACCTCTTATATGCCCCTAAAGAACGATACCTAATTGTTTTGTCGGAAAAAAAGGACTGCTTTCTTCTGGTAACGGCTTATTGCGTNNAGCACGAAAATCGACACCAGCGTTTAATGAAAGAGTACTCTAAATCAGTTGATCCAAGGTCATAAATGACAGGGGTCGCCATAACGGCGACCCCAGATACTCTTTCTACACTTACGCCGTGTTACCGACTGGCAGATGAGTTAATTTCAGAATCTCACATAAAGCACTCTTGTGTCAAGCGTATAAGTACAAAAACGAAAAAAAGTCAAGAGAATATTTTCATTTTGTTAACTATTTTGAAACAAATCACTTATCCATATATTGTATGAAATCTATAAAAAAGCAAGAGTCCACGCCCCAAGAGGAATAATTAACTACCAGAAAACAACTTAAATGCATCAGTGCTCAATTATCAATACCCGCCTTCATCTGGGAAATGGCACACTTCTCCAAAACCGAGGGTCGATGGTTCAAGCCCTACTTCCCCTGCCAGTTTCAGAGATATTTCATAAAAACTTCGTTGGGTTTCGTTGCGTGGGGAATAGTGCGCTTAAAAGGCGTGGTTATCGGGCGTTTTCTGTGAATGGCTCTTGAAAATGTGTGATTCGGGATGTAACGTATGGGTTGTTTCGCCCTCCCGAAAGCACTTTATTCCTTCTGTTCAAGCAGACCGTCAAAGCATTTAGCGTATTCACTATGAAAATTAGAATTCTTTTGGCGGCATTGGTCGTTTTCAGCAGCATTTCTGGCGCATCTGCCCAGCCTGTCATCGACGCGAGTCGCGTGGAAGATCAATTGAATTTACCGCAGGCAACACCAGATATTGCCGCGCCCCCTGTACGCCCACCGCTCCCCAGCGCCCCTGTTCCCCAAGGGGCGGAAACGGTTCGTTTCTTTTTGAAGGCCGTGACAATTGACGGAGCAAGGATTTATCCGCCATCCGTATGGGATGAATTGTTAGCGGATATGAAGAATCGAGATGTTTCCGTGGCGGACCTTTACCGGCTGGCCGGACAGATTACCAACCGTTACCGCGCGGATGGATATGTGATGGCGCAGGCTTTTCTTCCACCCCAGACACTTAAAGACGGGGTCGCCAGAATCCTTGTTATCGAGCCCTTTATTGACGAAGTCAAAACAGAAGGTGCGGTTCCCCAAGGCTTTATCGTTCAAAAAACCCTTGCCCCGTGGTACCGGCATAAAATTCTAAATGTCGGAGATCTGGAAACGACTTTGCTGCGCATCAATGACTTGCCGGGGGTTCATGTGCAATCGGTCATTGAACCGCAACCCGGCCACCCTACACCCGGGGCCCTTGCCTTGCGCCTGATTTTTACGAAAACGCCGCCGCTGTCCGGAGAAGTAAGTTTTGATAATTTTGGATCAAAATATATCGGGCCGTTTCAGGGCGGCGCGCGGCTGACCATGGATAATCTTTTCGGGCATATGGCGGAGACGACGCTGCAAATATTTACGCCGACCCAGATGCGGGAATTATTATATGGCAACATTACCCACCATATTCCAGCCTTATGGTCTGGATTCACCTTTGATCTGGCTGCGAATTACAGCCGCGTTGTGCCGGGATATACCCTGTCCGTGAACGATGTCAAAAGCCAGAGCCGGACATTTTCGGCAGGGGTGACCCAGTCGATCATCAGATCCCGCTCGACCAATCTGGCCGTATCGGCCAGCCTTGAATCCCGCGACAGCACCACAAAAACGCTGGGGACGAAACTGAGCGAAGACAAATTGACCGTCGCCATGGTTGAAACTGCTTATGAGACTGCCGATGGCTGGAGCGGGCTTAATGCAGCCAATATCAAGCTAAGGCAAGGCATGAATATAATGGGCGCGCGCAAGACCGGATCAGCGGGCCTATCGCGGCTGGAGGGGGAGAGCGATTTCACGTCCCTGCAATTTCAGGTATCCCGCCTGCAAAAAATCACGCAGGAATGGAGCCTCTACACAAATCTGCGCGGGCAATATGCGCCGCAACCGCTGCTATCTTCGGAAGAATTCGGATATGGCGGAAATCCCACAGGGCGCGCTTATAATGCTTCGGAAATCGTCGGAGACCGCGGTCTGGCGGGAACAATCGAAGCACGTTATGCCCTGACCGCCACTCCGCAACTGAATCTAAACCCCTATGCCTTTTATGATATCGGAAAAGTATGGAATATCGATAAAATAGACGGGTCTGATTTTTCGGGAGCCTCAGCCGGATTCGGGATCAAAGGGGCTTTACGGAACGGCATTGCCTTTGATACTTATATCGCCCAACCTTTGACCCGCCGCATTGAGACGCCTCAATATGGTTCGGGACATTCTCCCGTCTTCAAATTTTCACTGGAATATCATTTTTAATCAATCTTTAAGCTTGAAGGGGTACAATTTTTTAAGAGAATTTGATGTATAGGACGCGCCAATCATCTTTACTCTCATCATTATGCGGAAGCACTGCTCTCCGCTCGCCGCGCTATGTCTTGTTATCATCTCTTTCGATGGCTCTTATCAGCACTGCCGCCTTGGCCGGCCCCCAAGACGGGCAGGTCGCAGGGGGCGCAGCCAGCATTACAAGCGCCGGATCAACCACCACCATCAATCAAAGCAGCAACCGCGCAATTATTGATTGGCGCAGTTTTGATGTCGGTTCCAGCGAATTGGTTCAATTTAACCAACCATCCGACGCCGCCGTGACCCTGAACCGCGTACAGGCCGGTTCCCCTTCGCAAATCGATGGTCAGATCAAAGCCAACGGAAATGTCATTATCGTCAACCCGAATGGTGTTTTTTTCGGCAGCAATAGCCGTGTGGACGTCAATTCTCTGGTCGTGACATCCGCCGACATCGAAAACAACGAATTTATGGCGGGGCGCGATAATTTTAATATAGCCGGATCCGCCGATGCCAAAATTGTCAATCAGGGTAAAATAACTGCCAAAGACGCCGGATTGGTCGGTTTGGTTGCCCCGCAGGTGGAAAATAGCGGCATCATTACCGCCAGACTGGGCAAAGTGCAGGCCGCATCAGGGGATAGATTTACACTGGATTTATACGGGGACGGACTGATTTCAGTCGCGGCCACCGGTGATTTGCAAAAACAACTGGTTCAGAATAGCGGATCAATATCCGCCGATGGCGGGCAGATTGTATTAAGCGCAGCAGAGGCCCGCAGCAATATTGACAATATGATCGTCAATACGGGCCATTTACAAACCAATAGTGTCGGCGTTAAAAACGGGGAAATTATCCTGTCATCCGCCAAGGGGTCGGTTCAGAATACCGGAACGATTCATGCCAAAGGCAGTGCAACACAGCCAGGCGGGAAAATATCCGTTCATGCCCCCTTTACGGCATTGGGCGGTGAGATCAATGCGGATGGTAGTACGGGCGGAACGATCACTGTTAATGCACATACTTTGTCCCTCGCCGATTCAATCAGTGCCAAGGGTCTGAGCGGAAAAGGCGGGGACATTTCCCTTGAAAGTGCCACGACATGGGAAACATCGACATCGCGTTTAAATGCCGACGGGATGACGCTGGGCGGGAATATCCGCCATATGGGCGGCGCACAAATCATCAGTTCCGGACAATATAGCGCCCAAGGGATCACCGGGTTGGGCGGAACCATCGATATCAGTGCCGCTTCGACAAAGTTTCTGAGTGCCAAACTGGATACCAGTGGACTGACAGGCGGTGGCACCATCCGGCTGGGGGGAGAATATCAGGGCGGAAATAATCTGCCGACCGATGAAATCCCTAATGCCAACTATCTGGTGATGGATCGCGGGACAGAAATTCGCAGTCGCGCAACAGGCTCCGCCGGCAAAGGTGGCACTGCGATTCTATGGTCTGATCTGGAAACGCTAGCTTTAGGAACCATCGACACGACCCCGGGAACGATCTCTGGCGATGGCGGATTTGTCGAAGTATCATCGGCGGGAACCCTTCAATATGATGCAACCGTGACCACCGGACGCGGCGCGCGGGCGGGGCAGGTCTTGCTTGATCCCAAAAATATCGTGATTTCCGATTTTGCGTTGAATGCTACCGCCATCATCATGGGATATGGATATTCCGGCGGCAATAACATCCAGACCAATCTGGATGTCAGTGATATTTTTGGATATTCCGTCTCGCTGGATGGGACACGGCTTGCCATCGGGGCCCCTTATGATGATGGTTTCGGCAATAGCCGCAGCAATTCGGGCGCGGTTTATCTTTATAATTTTGCGGATACCAATTTTAATGGCGGAACACTCGAAGCCATTATGGGCGTTGGCTATACGGGTGGCAAAAACCTTGATCTGTCCACATCTCTCGATGCAAATGACCAGTTCGGATATAGCGTTTCATTGGACGGGAAACGTCTGGCGGTCAGTGCGAATACTGATGACGGGGCCAGTAACGCATTACCCGATTCCGGCGCGGTTTACCTGATTAATTTTTCGGATCTGTCCTTTAGCACGCCTACTCTGATGACAAAAATCGGCTATGGTTTCGCCAACAATAACAGTTTTCTGGGAACTTCAGATTCCTTCGGCAGCGGATTGTCATTGAACGGCAACCGTCTGGCAGTCGGGGCCATGCTGGATGACGGTAACGCAAATACAAAGGCCGATAGCGGGGCCGTTTATTTATATAGTTTCGATGATGACAATTTTACCAATCTGACCTTACAAAGCCGGATCGGATGGGGATATACAGGCGGTAAGAATTTCAATGTGACCAATCTGGATACAATTGACTATTTCGGGAATAATGTGGCCCTTGATGGCAATATGCTGGCGGTGGGTGCGCGACTGGATGACGGGTTTGGCAATAGCGTGACTGACGCGGGCGCGGTATATCTGTTTACCTTTGCCGATGCCACTTTTTCCACCCCCACCCTGCAAGGCATTATAGGGAATGGATACACAGGCGGCAAAAACGTCAATTTATCGCAATTAGATGCCAGTGACCGTTTCGGGCAAGGAGTCGCTCTTGACAATCAACGCCTTGCTGTAGGCGCTATTCAAGATGATGGTTATTCATCTACGGGCACCGATACGGGGGCGGTATATCTGTTCACTATGTCGGATATGCTGTTTTCATCCGTCACGTTGCAAGGGATGGTTGGCTATAATTATAGCGGCAATAAGAATATCGATCTGGCAGGGAGAGGTATCGGTACAAGTGACAATTTCGGGTCATCCATTTCTCTTGACGGTCATAACATGGTGGTCGGGGCCCATAATGATGATGGATACCTGAATGCCACAGCGGATAGCGGAGCAGTCTATATGTTCAGCTTTACCGATGCGGCCTTTTCAGGTGGCAAACTTGAAGGAATGATCGGGGCTGGCTATACCGAAGGCAAGAATGTGAATGTAACCAGCCTCAGCGATACCGATGGCGGCAGTATCGGGACTGCCGTTTCTATTGATGGGCGCAAACTGGCCATCGGCGATATCCTGAATGACGGGTTTAATTCCATTCGTATGAATTCGGGGGCCGTTTATCTCTATAGCTTTACCGATGATTCCTTCGGGGGCGGAGTTCTTCAGGCCATTATCGGGGACGGTTATGTCGGCGGCAAAAATTATTCGCAAGCCCTGCGGCCGGCTGATTATTTTGGAAGCGGCGTCTCACTGGATGGAAACCGGCTAGCAGTCGGGGCCTATGCCGATGACGGGGCCGCCGCGACCTTTCAGAACGGAGGAGCTGTCTATCTTTATCAGTTCGACGATGCGACTTTCTCGAATATCTCGCTGACGTCGCGCATAGGTGCTTCCTATACCGGCCCGAAAGATATCAATG
This sequence comes from Rhodospirillaceae bacterium, assembly GCA_003452275.1. Taxonomy (GTDB): domain Bacteria; phylum Pseudomonadota; class Alphaproteobacteria; order Micavibrionales; family Micavibrionaceae; genus UBA1573. The sequence goes on from DMIT01000125.1 coordinate 9,319, forward strand.
CGATATCCTTTTTAAATTTCAGTGATTATTTCGGATATTCCGTCTCGCTGGACGGTAACCGATTGGCAGTCGGAGCCTATGCTGATGATGGGGCCGGCAATCTATTAACCGATAGTGGTGCCGTATATCTGTTTACGTTCACCGACCTTAATTTTTCAGGGGGTCAATTGGCCGCCACCATAGGGCGAGGTTATACCGGCAGCAAAAATATTGATGTCGTCAATCTGGATGCCAGTGACTATTTCGGATATTCCGTATCACTGGACGGTAACCGATTGGCAGTCGGAGCCTACGCCGATGATGGGTCAGGAAATCTGGTAGCCGATGCAGGGGCCGTTTATTTGTTCACCTTCACAGACGCAGCCTTTAGTGGCGGCTCATTACAGTCTATCATCGGCAGCGGGTATAGCGGTGGCAAAAACGTCAATCAGGCTCTGGATACGCTTGATTATTTTGGAAATGCCGTTGCCCTTACCGGAAATACTTTGTTTGTCGGTGCGCGCGGGGATGACGGGGCGGCTAATGTCCTTACTAATCCAGGAGCCGTTTATCGGTATAGTTTCACCAATTCTGCTTTCGCAGGGGGTAGTCTGGCCTCTACCATCGGGGTGCGTTATACAGGCGCAAATGATATTGATCTGCGGGGTTATCTGGGATCAAGCGATACGTTTGGGAGATCCCTGTCCGTGGATGGACTCAATCTGGTCATTGGTTCTCCTTCCGATGATGGATACCAGAATGGTGCGCTGGATATCGGGGCCGTTTACCTGATGCATTTTACCGATCTGACTTATCAAACAGGGTCTATCGAAGGGATCATCGGACAGGACTATGGGCAAAGTGGACTACAAAAAAGTATCGGGCTGCGTCAGGTCAAAGATGGCGATTATTTTGGAGGTTCCGTTTCGCTGGACGGAAACCGTCTGGCGGTCGGAGCCTATGGCGATGACGGATTCAATGATGCGGTCACCGATTCAGGTGCCGTGTACCTGTTCAGCTTTACCGACAGTAATTTTAGCGGTGGCGTTCTGGAAGGAATTATCGGTTCGGGTTATACTGGCGGTAAAAATATCAATCTTTCTGCCTATCTGGAAACAACCGATTTCTTTGGCAGGTCTGTCTCGCTGGATGGGAATATGCTGGCCGTTGGCGCGCTGCAAGATGATGGGGCCGCCAATGCCCGTACCAATTCCGGCGCCGTTTACCTCTTTAATTTCACCGATTCTGTCTTTAGCGGTGGGACATTACAAGCGATTGCCGGATATAATTATACCGGCGGTAAAAATATCAATGTGGCGGTCGAGGCAAATGATCTGTTCGGAATGTCCGTCAGTCTGGATGCTAATCGTCTGGCGGTCGGCGCACGCGGTGATGACGGTTCGGCAAATGGCCGCACCGATTCAGGAGCGGTTTACCTGTATAGCTTCAGCGACTCTGCCTTTTCAGGCGGCACCTTGCGCAATATGATAGGATATAATTATGGCATCAACCTGGCACTGGATACGAGTGACCAGTTTGGGTCAGGTGTCAGCCTTGACGGAGATCGACTGGCGGTCAGCGCATGGAGTGATGACGGTGCGAGTAACGGGCTGACTGATTCCGGTGCGGTTTATCTCTATACATTTTCTACCCCTGCCACTTTTGCAGGGGCCACATTACAGGGGCGTATCGGACAAGGATATACAGGTGGCAAGAATGTGAATATCGCTGCCCAGCTTGATACCAGCGACCAGTTCGGGAGCTCCATTTCTTTAGACGGAACACGTCTGGCAGTCGGGGCCTTGGGTAATGATGGTTATAATAATATGGCCGTGAATAGCGGCGGAGCCTATCTGTTTACCTTCAGCGATCTGGCCTTTAGCGGTGGATCACTGGCAGGACAAATCGGCTATCGCTATACCGGAGCCAAGGATATTAATCTTGAAACGCCTTTATTAAGCAGCGTCAACGATCAGGGCGGGTCTGTGTCACTAGATGGTCAGCGGCTTATCTATGGTAGTTATCTGGATGATTATAATATCAGTGACAGCGGGACTGTCACATTGATTAACTTCACGGATAACGCATTTTCGGGCGGGGCCATTCAGGGGATCATCGGCAACGGGTTCAGTCGCGGGCTGGAAATCAGTCCCGAGCTACGTACCCTCGGAGATATTTACGGCACGAGCGTCTCCCTCAAAGACAACAGGATCGCCATCGGGGTCATTGGAGATGATGGATTTAATAATATCCGTACGGATACGGGGGCTGTTTATCTTTACACCGCCACCGGCGGGAATTTCAGCCAACTGGTTCTCGAGGGGATCATCGGACGCGGCTACACCGGCGGTAAAAACATCAATCTCGACTATTTATTGGATGTATACGACCAATTCGGTTCCGCAGTTTCCTTAAGCGGAAATCGTCTGGCGGTCGGGGCCTTTGGCGATGACGGGGCCGATAATAACTGTGGGAATTGCGGGGCCGTCTATCTGTTCAATTTTTCGGATGCGGCTTTCAACGGCGGTACGCTGACCAGTAGAATCGGCTATAATTACAGCGGCGGCAAAAACCTCTCTTTGACAGGAATGATAGCGTCTACCGACTATTTCGGCTGGTCTCTTTCTCTGGACGGAAACCGTTTGGCGGTCGGGGCTGCATTGGATGATGGGAATGCCAATGTCCTAACTGACAGCGGAGCCGTCTATCTATTCAGTTTTGCCGATGACAGTTTTACAACGCCAATTTTACAATCCCGCATCGGCTATGGTTATACCAGCGGCAAAAATATGGATACTTCCACATTGGATGCGAGCGATAATTTCGGTTATTCCGTGGCTCTGGATGGCCGCCGCCTTGCGATTGGATCGATTTACGATGATGGAAAATTAAATGATCGCACCAACGCAGGGGCCGTTTATCTCTACACTTTCAGCGATGATGTTTTCAGCGGCATTACAAGTGCCGGCATCATGGGATACGGTTATAACGCGGCCAAAGATTATAATATGTCCTCGCTTTATTTGAGCGATTATTTCGGGAGTGCCGTTTCATTACAAAATACGATTCTGGCGGTCGGAGCTTATGGCGATGACGGGATGAATCTGGATAATATTAATGGCGATGTTTCTGTCAGCGCTCTGGGAGCAGTGCATCTCTTCACCTTTAGCGACCTCAACATGAACGGGAAGACGTACGATTCTTCCATAGGGGTCGGTTATACGGGTGGCAAAAATATCAGTGTTCCGACTTTGGTATCTGGCTCAACCCAATATTTCGGGCGGGCTGTCAGCATGGATGATGGCACTCTTCTTGTCGGCGCCCCACAGAATCGCGGAACAGCAAATACCAGCTCGTCCTCTGGCGCGGCCTATCTATTCCGCAGTTCATTGTTGAGCCCGTCCAACGGATTCAACTATGCCAATCTCGGCAGTTCAACCATAGGAATTACTGCCGCCAGCCTTGCCCAACTTTTATCAACCCCGCAAAACGTCACCTTACAGGCCAGTAACGATATTACATTCGCCAGCGCCTTGTTGGTTGATAACGTATCAGGCAATGGTGGCAACCTTACCTTACAAGCAGGGCGCAGCATTATCATCAATTCACCGATTGATACAGACAATGGAAATATTTATCTATACGGCAATGAAAAACTGAGTACCGGTGTCGTAAACTCCCAGCGCGATAGCGGCCCTGCCGTGATTACCATGGGGGCCGGATCTTCGATCAATGCCGGAACCGGGTCGGTTGTCATCCGTCTGGACGATGGGGCCGGCAAAACCAATGCGACTGTCGGAAATATCACGCTGCGCGACATTACGGCCTATACTATTCTGGGAACATCGGCCTTGCAGACGGGGAATATCGTTCTCAACGGGGTTTTGACTGCTTCCGGCAGCGGAACACCGTTGGTCTTAGCGGCGGGTGCCAGCTTTATCAATAATGCGGGGGCGGGGGCACTGGTCACCACAGACCCATCTGCGCGCTGGCTTGTGTATAGCGATCACCCGAGCCTTAATACATTAGGGGGATTAACATCTGACTTCTCGATTTATCGTTGTAACTATAACGGGACTTGTTCGACCGCTATTCCGGGAAGCGGTAAAGGTTTGCTATACCAATACGGGCCAGTCATCGTCCAGATCGCCGTCGATACGACCCGCGCCTATGGTGATGCCAATCCGTCCGGAACCCAGCTTCAGTCTTTATATACCTACACCGGACTCCAGAACGGAGATACAGCCGCCGTTCTGGACGTCCTCCCTACAGTTTCCGTGACCGGCCTCACCGCAACCAGTGTTACGGGTTCAGTTGGAACTCTGGTTCTGACCGGTGGAAGCGATGACGTCTATGATTATTATCTGGTCGGCGGATCGATCACCGTTGTTAAAAAAGATATCACCGCCGCATGGAATGCCCCGTTGACCAAGATTTACGGAGACGTGAATCCGACAGCCAATACTGCCAATTTTACCTATAGCGGACTGGCAAACGGCGAAACCGGATCGGTCATTACCGCATCCGCGGATATGAGCGCCATTACAACCGCAACAGCAGTTGGTAGTTATTCCGTCGGATCTACATTCACAGCGACAAATTATAATGTTATCAATCCACCGACCACCCTTCTGACCATCACCAAACGCGATATTACTGCCGCATGGATATCAAGCCTTTCCCGTATTTACGGTGATGCCAATCCATCGGTCAGTACGGCAAATTTCAATTATAGCGGATTGGTGAATGGGGATACGGGGGCCGTTATCACTGCCAACGGCACTTTCGGAACGACCACAGCCACCACCAATGTGGGAACCTATAGTGTCAGCAGTGCTTTCAGTGCCACCAACTATAATGTGACCAACACCCCGACCACGACCTTAACGATCAACAAACGGGATATCACGGCCATTGTCGATAACCAGAGCCGGGTTTACGGGAATGCCAACCCGTCTTTGACGTGGAATAATGTGTCTTTTGCCAACCTTGCCAATGGTGAAACCGGCAGTGTTCTCGACACCGTGGCCCTGACCATGCCGACCGCCCTTCTGACATCGAATGCGGGAACAAGTCATGCGATCAACCTGTCAGTGACCGATAATAACTATAATCTGACCGGCTACACGGCAGGAACATTGGCTATTACCAAACGCGATGTCACCGCCGCGTGGAATGCGCCACTTTCTAAAACCTATGGC
>DMIT01000129.1 GCA_003452275.1 Rhodospirillaceae bacterium
CTGCCGATGCGACCCCCGATTATGTCGAAGTCCCGATGACTGTCGATCTGGCAAAACGCATGGGCATCAATCAGGTCGGTGCAGAAATGCAAATGCCGGTTGCCAATCTGAAATTATACAAAGATGGTCGTGTGGAATATAACGGTCAGGACGTTTCATCGAATGCATCGGATATGTGTGGTTCCGGCAAAAAAAGTGATGTGTCGAAACCATCACGGACAATGGCAGATGTCAAGTCAACCCCGTCAATGATCGAGCCTGCCGCAGGTCAAGACCAGATGTTGGCGGCTCCGTCAACGACGACCCATCCTGACCCGCGAAATCAGTATCAATCGGACTCTGTTGTGCCGGATCAGGTAGAGCCGCAGGCGGGTTCCGTTGCCGCATCCGCCACCAATTCGCCGGCCCCTAAAACTCCGGTTCAAATACAGCGATCAACCGTCAATATGGCGCCACGCGCGTCCCAATATTAATTTCTGAACGAGGATAGAAATGTCAAACCACAATCAGGCCGCTAAAGCGGCAGCACCACGCACAGCCATTACTCCGACACGCGCTGAAAACTTCCCTGAATGGTATCAGGCCGTTGTCAAAGCCGCCGATATGGCTGAAAATTCTCCTGTACGCGGATGCATGGTGATTAAACCCTATGGTTATGCGTTGTGGGAAAATATCCAGCGGGCGCTGGATGACGGGATCAAGGCGGAAGATGTGCAGAACGCCTATTTCCCTTTGCTCATTCCCTTGAGCTTTATCTCGCGTGAGGCAGAACATGTGGACGGTTTCGCCAAAGAATGCGCCGTTGTCACCCATCACCGTCTGGAAAAAACTGCGGACGGCAAAATGATTCCTGCACCGGATTCCGCACTGGAAGAACCGTTGGTCATTCGCCCGACATCGGAAACGATTATCGGGGATTCAATGGCGAAATGGGTGACATCCTATCGTGACCTGCCATTGAAACTCAATCAATGGTGTAACGTGATGCGTTGGGAAATGCGCACGCGTTTATTCCTGCGTACTGCCGAATTCTTATGGCAGGAAGGGCATAATGCATTTGAAACGCCGGAGGAGGCAGATATCGATGCCCGCAAGATGCTGGAAGTTTATCACGACATGTACGAAAACTTTATGGCCATTCCAGGATTTAAAGGTGAAAAAACCGCCGATGAGAGATTCCCGGGCGCCGTTCATAGCTATACCATCGAAGCAATGATGCAGGATGGTAAGTCATTACAGGCCTGTACGTCACATAATCTGGGACAAAATTTTGCGCATTCCTGCGGCATTAAATATCAGGGACGCGATGGCGCGGAACATTTCGCGCACACAACCTCATGGGGCCTGTCCACCCGTTCAATCGGCGGGCTGATTATGACCCATGGCGATGATGATGGCCTGATAATGCCTCCGCGTTTGGCCCCTCAACAAGTTATTATCTTGCCGATTGTCAAAGGCGAAGATAACAGCGCGGTTATGGCGTTTGCCGAAAAATTGTCCAAAGAATTAAAATCGATAGGTGTTCGGGCGCAGATTGATAAATCGGACGCGCGCGCGCCTGATAAAATGTGGGCGGCCATCAAACGCGGCATTCCGATCCGTGTTGAAATCGGTGAACGCGAAGTGGCAGAGGGTAAATTGACCCATACCCGCCGCGATCTGGGACGTGAATCCAAAACGACCTGCACAGCTGCCGAATTTGTCGGCACTGTGAAATCCATTCTGGATGCTATTCATACCAATATGTTTGAAACCGCTAAAACCAAAAGCCGTGCACGTGTTTACAACGCAACGACACTGGATCAGGTCAAAGGATATTTTGCTGAAAGTCAGGATTTGGGCTTTGTCCGTATGCCGGTTGAGTTGCTGGAAAATGCAGATTACCAAGCCTTCAAAAAAGACAACTCCTTGTCATCCCGCTGCCTGCCGTTTGAAGACGAAGGCCGTATGGTGTTGATTGGTAAGTCCTATTAAGGATGGCAGGCAGTTTTGGGGATAGGTAAGCCGGATGTTCAAAAAGATATTTGCATTCTTTGGGGTGTTTTTATTGTTAGGTGGAAAGCCTCTTCATGCGGCCTCCCTTATAAATGAGCAGGATTTTACCAAGGAATACGTGTCCTATCTGGCTGCGACAAGGCCCGAGTTGGTGATCGAGGTCGTGCGCCCTCTTGAGATGAGGGCCAAAACAGCACAACATGATTTTGGAACTCTTTACCTGAAAAATCTGTATGGCCTTTACCAGCAACAACCAGAACGCAAGGATGAATTTTTCTCTAAATATGCGGCATCATTGCTGGATCATGTACAGGAACCTCCCGTCGCGCTTGAAACACTGGTGGCGGTTGTCAAAGCAAAAGACTGGGTGGACGATATGAACCGCGCAACGATGGGGGCAGAAGGGGGCGGATTTCAGATTCTTTCGGAACCCATCACCGATAATTTGTCCATGGTCTATGCGACGGATACGCCACATTCTGTTACTTATCAGAATCATGAGAAAATTCTGGCGCTAGATCCATCCAGAGAAAAAATCAGAGAAGAGAGCATCCGTAATTTAAGAAAATCTGCAGGCGATTACAGTTTTGAACCTATTGAGCGCGGTGTTTATGAATTGCGTTCCAGTGTCGGCGATTATGATTCATCCATCCCTTTGCTTCCCGAAGCTTTTGACAAATTTCCGGATACGCAGAATGGCGGAGAAATCGTATTTTCCATTCCATCGCGGAATGTTCTCGTTGCGACCCGATCTTTGAATAAAGAAGGGATTGCTTTCTTGCGCGATCTGACACAAAGAATATATTCAACAGACCCTTATTTTATAAGTGCTTCGCTTTTTACGATTAAAAATGGCGTCTGGAATGTTTACAAAGAATAAAGTGAAGTGTGCGAGAGAAGATGTATTCACCATTTGAAATCATGCTGGCGATACGATATTTACGCGCCAGAAAAGCCGAGGGGTTTGTCTCGGTGATTGCGGCCTTTTCATTCCTTGGCATTATGCTGGGAGTGGCGACCTTGATTATCGTGATGTCGGTCATGAACGGGTTTCGTGGTGAATTGATTGACCGTATTCTGGGCCTGAACGGGCATTTGAATATCTATCAGCAAGGTAGCCCGTTATATGATTATGATGGCTATATCAATCGTATTCATGGTGTGGATGGCGTGACCTCGGTCGCACCGGTGGTCGAAGGTCAAGTGCTGATGACCGCAAAGGGCAGTGCGACAGGCGCGATGGTGCGCGGCTATACTCCCGATTATATGAGCAAAAAGCCATTACTGTCCAAATCGATCATTCAGGGCAAGATCACGAATTTCACAGGTGACCAGATTGCCATTGGCTCGGCGATGGCTGAGCGTTTTGCTTTGGCGGTTGGTGATACGGTGACTCTGATGTCGCCAAAAGGGAAATCCAGTCCGTTTGGCACCATTCCGCGGACAGCGCAATACCAGATTGCGGTGATTTTTGATGTCGGGATGTATGAATATAATTCCGGTTATATTTTTATGCCGCTGGATGCCGCGCAGCGTTTTTTCCAGATGCCTGAAAACGCCGTATCGATCTTGGAGGTGATTAGCAATGACCCGTCCAAGGTGGATAAGGTAAAAGCCGCCTTGTCCGTGGTACTGGATGGCAGTGCAGGGGTGTATGACTGGCGCGATTCAAATGCCAGTTTTTTCTCTGCCCTACAGGTGGAACGGAATGTCATGTTCCTGATCCTGACCCTGATTATTCTGGTCGCTGCATTCAATATTATTTCCAGCATGATTATGCTGGTCAAAGACAAAGGTCGTGACATTGCCATTATGCGCACCATGGGGGCGTATCGCGGCAGTATCATGAAAATATTCATGCTGACGGGGGCCAGTGTCGGCATATTCGGAACAATGGCTGGGTCACTTCTGGGCATCAGTTTTGCGGTGAATATTGAATCTATTCGTCAAGCCATTCAAAACCTGACGGGCACAAAATTATTTCCGGATGAAATCTATTTCCTCTCGAAACTTCCGGCGCAGGTTGATTGGACAGAGGTCGCGATTGTTATCGGGATGGCCGTTGCACTATCCATCCTCGCCACCCTTTACCCCGCCTGGCGCGCCTCCCGCCTCGACCCTGTGGAGGCATTGCGCTATGAGTAAGATTTTATTACAAGCCAACAATTTAGAAAAAACGCATCATCAAGGTGATGAAGCGCTGACGATTTTCATGGATATTTCTATGGCTTTGAATGCGGGGGAGATTGTGGCTCTGGTGGGGCCTTCGGGGGCGGGGAAGTCCACTCTGCTGCAAATGATCGGGCTGTTGGATAAGCCGACATCGGGACAGATTTCCATCGAAGGCAAAGTCGTCTCCAAACTGGATGACGAAAGCCTGACACTTTTGCGCCGTCATGCCATCGGGTTTGTCTATCAATTCCATTTTTTACAGGCTGAATTTTCGGCAGTTGAAAATGTTATGATCCCGCAGATGATTGCGGGCGCGTCCAAGAAAGATGCACGCATTAAAGCCGAAAAACTGTTGAAGCAGATGGGATTGGGTCATCGTTTGAACCACCGTCCCGCGCGTCTGTCGGGGGGGGAGCAACAACGTGTGGCGATTGCCCGCGCTCTTGCCAATGA
>DMIT01000178.1 GCA_003452275.1 Rhodospirillaceae bacterium
AAGGCCCGAATTTCGAATTCGCCACTGAAACCCGCGATGAACTATTCTATAATAAAGAGCGTCTTTTGGAAAATGGCGACCGCTGGGAAGCCCAGATTGCAAGAAATCTGGTAGCTGTGTCGCCTTATCGTTAAGGGGGGCGTTCTATTGCCACCCTGACGAAAGTCGGGAGGGCAATTGCAAGAAAATCTAGGATTCTTTACGTTTTGCCTGCGTAAACTTAGAATCTGTTAACGATTTTAAGGGTAGACTAATTGGAACATTCCACATGCAAGGCCGCATCATGATACCAGACGGAAAAGCCAGAGATATAAAGTCATTCCAATCTGCTCCAGTTGCGATGGATATGCAATCTCTCATGCTGATGATGCATGCCGTGAAAGAACAAATGGACGGTATGGAACGCCTGATGAAAGGGCGTTTGGAAGATATATCCGCGATGCAAAGCAAAATGGACATATTCGAGACTTTTGTCCGTCGTCGTTTTGATGAAATTTCCATGGAAATCAATGCGACATCCCAACAATTGGAATATGCGGAAGAGGGGCTAGCCGGACGTTTCGGCGAGGTTCTGAGCACTATTTCGGCCATTTCATTCAGCGGTAACGGCCTGACCGCCGCCAATACCGGTGTGGAACTGCAAGCGGTATTGAATGACACGGAACAGGCGGCGAACAAAATTCTGGATGCCGCAGACCGCATTACCAATAGAATGGTCGATCAAAGCCAGTTGGATAATGAGGAAGGGCGGACGCAATTCTTTGCCCAGACACATCAGGATTTACAAGATATTCTGATGGCTTGTAGTTTTCAGGATTTGACCGGACAACGCGTGCGCAAGACATTGGAAAGCCTGCAAATGATCGAAGACAAGATCAGTTCCACGCTGGATGAGCTGGGTATTGAAGTAAAGGCCGACCCGCTGGCGGGCGGCGTGCGCGATTCAACGGAAAACCACGCGCATTCCCAAGCAGATATTGACGCACTTTTCTCTTAAAATTTTCTCTTTTTCCGTTGATTCAGGGGTGGGGGTAACTTTTTTATGGGGTTGACCTGAATTCTGACCGTTTGATAGGCTTTAAAGGCACTATCATAAGGATTCGAAAGAAGGTCTGGCGCTCATGGCAATCGAAAATGTTTACAGTTATCTTGAATATCTGGCTCTCACCGTCGATCAACTCGCGGATGCCGTGATCGAACGCGAAGAAGAAACCGCCGTTTATGAAACTCGTTTACATGAAATGAATGAGGCATTGATCGCAGCTCAAAAAGCTGCCGATTTAGCCGAAGGGCGGGCGCAACTGGCCGAAGCAAAAGCTGCCAAAGCCGACGAAAAAATCGAAGAGTTATCGCTGATGCTGAAATCAGCCAAACAAAGCAAAAAAGCAAAAGATATCCAGATCGATTTGTTCGCGGCCCCATCCGCACCGGCTCCTGCACCCGTTCCTGTCGCTACCAAATCCCACAAAGTCGCCAATGATGAAAATGCATTAATCTTGGCCAAGAAACTGGATTCCACAATTGATAAAGTCCAAAAATTGATCCGCGAAGCGAGGGCATAGACATGGCTGAAGTAAATCTGACGATTGATGGTCGTTCCTATCCTGTTGCTTGTGATGATGGTCAGGAACGCCGCCTGATGCAGCTTGGTTCCTATGTTGACCAACGGATGCGCGAAGCGTCGGTATCCGGTAGTTCGAACAAAGTGCAGGCAATGGTATTGGCGTCCCTGATGCTTGCAGATGAAGTTTTCGATGTCAGTGAAAAATTGACACAGGCGCGGGAAACCATTCAGAACTCACCGCCGACAAATGAATCGGACAGTAAAATCGAATATCAGGGGCTTTCCCCGAACGACGAACAGAATGTCATCAACCTGATTGGACAAATGGCGTCCAAGGTCGAAAAATTGACCGCCCGCATTCAAAAGAAATCTGCTTAAGTTGTGATTGAACCTCATCCTGCGATTATGTTTTCAGAATGGGACACGCCTTTTTCTCACCACGAGATACAGGTGATGGATGTTCATTATTCATCAAACAACGTTTTAAATATCAAAATCGAACAGATTATTGACGACGCGTCACAGGACATACCGATAAAATGGCTTGTCCGGTTTGAGAATGTGTATGCGTATCGCGTGTTGGATGAACATGGTCTGGGCGAGTTGTGGAATGCGGCACAGTGCGCGGGCATAAAGTTGAACACCGCATTTAGGGTCAGTCATCACGGGTGGCACACCGAAAGCCCTCTTTCATTCATTTTTGGCGCATATGAAGGGGTTGAAGGGTCATTTATGCTGAAGTCCGATTGGGAATGTGTCGAAATTATATGCGCATACGCCCCGCATATTGAGGTTATTTAAGGTTTTTGTTTTTCTTTGCGGATTTATAAGCTATATCTCTTACGGGTGCTGCGGGGTGCGTGAAGGCCATATATCCCACTGACCGATACAAATCTAGCGACGGGAGCTGTCTCTGCCAAGACCGTGGTCTTGAACATATGGCGCCCACCTTATTGAAAGGGTCATCGCGGATTTTTCGCCAACACGGCCACCGTGGTTCCCACTTTTCTTTTTGATCAGGTATCCGATGAATACTGAAAAACAATCTGTCCGGCAGAATGCCAGAAAATTCCGCGATCAATTATCGGTATCGCCGCAATGGTCGATGGATGCGGCAGAGAATTTTATCAATGCAGTCCCCATCTTTCAAAAGGCTATCGTATCCGTCTATTACCCGATAGGCAGCGAAATAGATCCGTCACCGCTGGTTGAAAAATTATGGCAAAATAATATTGTCGTTTGCCTGCCTTGTATTGAATCCGGCGAACGGGCTTTGAAATTCGCCCTGTGGACGCGTCAAGGCAAGTTGGAAACAGCCAAGTTCGGCACCACCGAGCCGATAGATAAAACCATATTTTATGATCCTGATATCGTTATCGTTCCATTATTGGCCTTTGACCAGCAGGGGAACCGCATGGGATACGGGCAGGGGCATTATGATGAAACCCTTGGTCAGCTGCGCCGTAAAAAGAATATTCTAGCTGTCGGGCTGGCCTATGCGGAACAGGCGGTATTATTGGCGCTACCGACCGAACCCCACGACCAGAAACTGGATATGGTCATTACCCCACAACGGGTCTTTGACTTTCGGGGCTAAAAGTCCTAAAACCCTTTTATGAGAATATTATTTATAGGCGATGTGGTGGCAAGATCAGGGCGGGAAGCTCTGTTGAATTTCTTGCCTGACCTGGAAAATAAATTGACCCCTGATGTGATTATTGTGAACGGTGAAAACGCCGCGCATGGAATTGGCATCAATGAAAAAATCTGTATCGAAATGTTCGATGCGGGCGTTGATATTATAACACTCGGCAACCATTCATGGGATCAGCGCGAAGTTATTCCCTATATTCAGCGCGAGCCACGCTTGATCCGTCCGATTAATTATCCTGCGGGGACACCGGGGAACGGGCATATCGTGCATACATTGCGCGATGGTCGCAAAATATTAGTGGTCAATGCCATGGCACGTTTATTTATGGACCCGATGGACGACCCGTTTGCCGCGATGGCACAATTGGTTGAAAAATACCCGCTTGGCAAATCGGTTCAGGCAAGCTTTCTCGATTTTCATGGCGAAGCTTCATCGGAAAAAATGGCGATGGGGCATTATCTGGACGGTAAGTTATCGGCTGTCGTCGGCACTCATACCCATATCCCGACCGCCGACGCCCAAATTTTACCGAAAGGAACGGCATACCAGACGGATGCCGGCATGACCGGTGATTATAACAGCGTCATCGGAATGCGCACCGAAGTTCCTATCCAGCGCTTTACCCGCAAGTTCAGCATCGAAAAACTATCTCCCGCCGAAGGCGAGGGATGCGTCTGCGGCATCTTCGTTGAAACAGATGATAAGACAGGGCTTGCCAAAGATATTTCCCCTGTTCGCCGTGGGGCGCGCCTTATCAATACGCATTAAATCTCTATCGGCAGTCCCGTTTATTCGGGGATCGTGTAGCGATTATTATTTTGTTGGGGTTTGGCTTGGGTTTCTTTTTCGAAATAACGATGACAGGCCTCAACAAGGGCGGTCATGAGTTCTTCGCCGCGTTTGCCGCCGTCGCCTTTGATACGCCCCAGAATAACTGCGCGGATGGTGGTGTGGAAGGCGATAATGATTTCAAGGGCATCATTATCAACCGTGTCAATGACTTCCATAAACTGGATAAAGCGATCAGCAATATGGGTGACCAGTTCATACTGGAACATGCCGCCATTTGCCTTGAGCTGCATTCCCGGAAACAAAATCGCGCTGATGATCGTTTCTTTGTTTAATGATGCATTGGGGGTTCTGGCTTGTTCGATTCCTTTCATCATGGCATCAAGATACATTTCTGCCAGAGGTGTGAAATCAACCGAGTTATTTTCAAGAAGGGCTTGGGCTTTATTCAAGATATTTTCTGTTAGTCCGCCATTGCCCACTTTGAGTTTTAAGTGGTTCGGGGGAGTGTAGAATTCAGCTTTTCTGCGGAGGGGCATACTATAATGGTCGTCAGTATCGGTCATGTTCTTTGCTTTTTATTTAAAATCAACGTCAAAATCAATATCGCCTATTTTGTCAGTCTTTAACAGGCCAGATTCTTTACGTAGCTTATCCAGTTGCAGGGAGGCTTCTTTTTTTCTGATATCTTGTGCGGCCATGGCGGCGATATCGGAATCTCGTTTGAATGGCCCCTTATATACCGGATCGGCTTTTCTGCGACGATCCGGGCCAAAGAATTCTTCGGATCTGACGAACTGGCGCGGACGTTCAATGATTTGCGCGATGCGTTTATAAAGGTCGCGTGCGGTAAAAGGTTTCACAAGGAATTCGGTTACGCCGGCGTCACGTGCCTGAACGACTCGTTTTTTTTCGCTAAATCCGGTCATCAAAATAATCGGGACGTAATGGTTGGGGCTAAGCGTATCATTGCGGAGGCGGCGGGTCATGGTAATGCCGTCTGTGGGTTCCATCATCCAGTCGGCAATAATAATGTCTGGATTCTCTTTGCAGGCGATTTTAAATCCTTCTTCGCCATTCTTAGCAGTCAAAACTTCGCCAACACCGAAAGTCAGGAGCAAAGTCCTGCAAATCTCTAACATTGGCTGATTATCTTCGATAACCAAAATCCTGACACGGTCAAAACTATAAGACATATTTTATCATTCTCAAAAAGCACCTAAGACAATAGGCAAGATAGGGCATCAGCTATGATATACCCGTTACAAACTTACATTATAAATCTGAACAAAATATAAATACATTGCATATGTATATTATTGCCTTTATTGGCCTCTCATGCTATCCCCAATTATAGCTTATTCAGGAGATTTTTCGATGGCTGGTCATTCTCAGTTCAAGAATATTATGCATAAAAAGGGCCGCGCAGATGCCAAGCGAGCCAAGGTATTTACAAAATTAGGGCG
>DMIT01000169.1:0-5381 GCA_003452275.1 Rhodospirillaceae bacterium
GATGTGGTCGCGCCGATCAGCCAGCCATTGTCGATGACCGGCGGGGTTGTTGGTTTGACGGGAAATCTTGCCCCCGATGGGGCCATCGTCAAAATCGCGGGCATGGAAACATTGACCTTTGAAGGCATCGCCAGATGTTTCGACAGCGAGCAAGCCTGTTTCGATGCCGTTCAAAAACGTGACTATCAGGAAGGCGATGTGCTGGTCATCCGGTACGAAGGGCCAAAAGGCGGCCCGGGAATGCGCGAAATGTTGTCCACGACCGGCGCGTTATACGGGCAGGGGATGGGCGGCAAAGTCGCTTTGATTACCGACGGACGTTTTTCCGGTGGGACGCGCGGTTTCTGTATCGGGCATGTGGGGCCCGAAGCCGCAGTCGGCGGGCCGATTGCCTTGTTGAAAGACGGAGATAAAATCCGTATTGATGCCGAGCGTGGCACGCTGGATGTTTTGCTCTCCGACGAAGAATTGGCCCTGCGCCGCAAGGCATGGGTGCCGCGCGAGACGATGTATCAATCAGGGGCCATCTGGAAATTTGCGCAACTGGTGGGGCCTGCCCGCAAAGGCGCAGTTACCCATCCCGGCGCCAAGGCGGAAAAACACATATTTGCGGATTTATAGATGAAGATATTTTTACAATCGGCAATCGCACTTTCTTTGATCGTGATTGCCATGCCTTTATATGCCGCTGATTTTTCGGTGGCGGTGATTGACGGAAAAAAGATTTCCGGCAGTCAGGCCATTCAAAAATTTTACACCGAACGCAATGGTCAATTTTTATGGGTCAGTGACAATGAATTGACATCGGATGCCAAGGATATCGTCAAAGATATCGGCGATTCATGGAAGCATGGTTTGAACCCGTTAAATTACCATTATAACGACATCACCCAGTATGCGAAGAATGGCGTGCCGAAAGGTCGTGAAACAGAAATAGAAATTTTGTTTTCGGATGCGGTCATTCGTTATGGTCAAGATTTAAGCGGGATGCGCCTGTCTCCGCGCCTGTTGGGGGAGGACACGACATCATGGTCGCGCGGCGTGGACGGATATTCATTGCTGACCATTTTATCCGAAACAAATAATCGTGACCGTTTTCTCCGCCAATTATTACCGCAGGACGAAACCTATCAAAGATTATCCGAAGAATTGACCGCGATTGCCGAGGACTTAGCCAAGAATCCAGAAAAGGATTTAAAGAAATTGAAATATCCCGGTTTGTTGAAACCGGGGATGGTTAATCCGGCCATTGTTACCATTCGCCAAAAACTGGGCGCATCGGGCAAGTCGGATATCTATGATGAGAAATTGAAAAAAGATGTCGAAGATTTCCAGTCCCGTCACGGGTTGGCCGCAGATGGTTTGATCGGGCAACGCAGTTTCGATGCCATCAACCAGACCCGCACCCAGAAATTGGTGAAGCTGATTGCCAATCTGGAACGCCGCCGGTGGGTGCGCCGCCCGATGCCGTCGCGCTATGTCGTCGTCAATATTCCGCAAATGCAGTTGCAGGCGTTCGAAGACAGCAAGGTCGCGTTTGAAATGCCGGTGATTATCGGTCGCGATAGTCGTCCCACCAATAGTTTTGTCGATGAAATCATCGGCGTTCGTTTTAACCCCCTGTGGTATGTTCCCGACACCATCAAGACTCAGGATTATTTGCCGGCGCTCCGGAAAGACCCGCGCGCTCTTGATAAGAAAGGTATCCAGTTCCGCGTGAAGGACGAAAACGGATTCAAAAAAATATCGCCGTCCGACATTGACTGGTCAAAAATCAGCGAACAGGATTTGAAGCATATCCAGATGTATCAGGATTCAGGAGATGAAAACTCGCTGGGCCTTATTCGTGTGTTGATGCCCAACCAGTATGATATTTATCTGCACGATACCAATGCCCCCGAATTATTTAAAAAGGATGATCGCGCCTTAAGTTCAGGTTGCGTTCGTATGTCCGAACCCAGCCGCATGGCAAATTTTATCCTCGGAAGCAATCAAGGGTGGGACAGCAAAAAAATTGAAACTTATATCGCCAGTCATAAGTTGATAGAGGTCAAAGCCGAGCAGCCATTGTCTGTTTACCTGCTCTATTATACCGCGTGGCTGGATCAAAAAGATCGCGTGATTATTGCAAATGATGTTTACGGAAATGATGCAAAACTTGTCCAAGCTCTTCAAGAGAAAGGAAAAATTCCGTTCGATTTAAAGATTCTGCGTTAAACTTGATCTTTAAAACGGTTTTTAGTAAAATAGAATTATCAGGATATTTCTTATATCCTATTTTTATTACCTTTGACCTGCCGGTTAATTTTGCTAATAAATAACTCCGCGTGCTTCTGGGTTTTGGGAGACGCTCTTTTAATAAGGTGATTCATGTCTTTTAAAATGTCTGACTGCGATGCTTTGTTAAGCCGCCGCAGTGTCCTGATGGGCGGTCTTACGCTCTCAATGTCTGCTTTGATCTCGGTAAGTGCTTTTAAACCTGCCATGGCAATGGCCGGTACGGGAACATATAGCGTTTCTTTCAACAACCAGCGTTCCGGCGAGACATTCTCCGGCGTTTATCGGGTGGGTAACAAATATCTGCCGCAGGCATTCGAACGCATCAACTATGTGATGCGCGATGTCCGCGAAGACGAAATTTTCCCGATGGATCCACGCGTCATCGATATTATCTCGCTGGTTCATAAATATCTGAAAACGGATGAACCATATACTTTGCTGTCCGGTTACCGTTCCCCGCATACCAATGCGGCCCTGCGGTCGAACAGCGAAGGGGTCGCCAAACGGTCACTGCATATGTCCGGTCAGGCAATTGACGTGCGTCTGGGCGAAATCAGCGCGCAAAATATCCGTCAGGCCGCGGTGAAACTGGCGGCAGGCGGAGTTGGGTATTATCCACGCAGCGGATTCGTGCATATGGATTCCGGTGCATTCAGAACCTGGTAATTTTGCCTTGCCTAAAATTTTTATAAAATCCACATTGATTTCCGCCTTGTGGCTTTTATCTTTTCTGGGATCATTTTTCTTTTTCCCGTTGTCCGATTCCGTACAGACTGCCGCCGTGGTGACGATGCTGTTATCGTTGGTCGGCTATGTTGCCGGTAGGGGAGAACGGACATTCAACTATACGCCGCTGAGCCTCCTGATGATTTTGTTATGGGGGGTGACGGCTATCAGTGTGATGTGTAGCGAGGTGCCGTTCATATCGCTGACATATTTCTTTTTCTTCAGCGTATTCCCGTTGACGTTCCTGTTATTCAGTTTTGAGAAACCCGCCGGTTTATTCAAACCTATCCGCTGGATCACTTTATTGTTGGGGGGCGGCAGTCTGGTTCAATTTTATGTGATGCCGCACATGCTGAAATTCGGAGGGACGCATTGGCCGCTTGCCGATAATAATTCTCTGGCGGTTATTCTGGCGGTCGGTGTGGTGTTGTGTATCGGTGAAGCTTTGCGCGGTGGAAAGGACACATATTACCACATCGCGGCGGCAGTGATATTGTTGGCAGGTATCATGAGCACGGGGGGAACGGCGGTATTTTTCGGGTTGTTTCTGGTGCTGGGGGTATTTACCTGGCTGGTCAGGCCGCCGATGTTCAAACCTGTCGGCATTTTTATCGGGGCGGCGTTAATGTTGATGCTGGTCATGTATCCATCGCAATTAAGCCTGTATCATTTCTTCCAAAGCTGGTCAGGCACCGTCCATATTTTTGTTGAGGGTGGCCTGAACGAGACGAATAATGTGAGCGGCAGTCGCCTGATGATCTGGGAGTCTACTTTTGAAATTTTCAAACGCCATGTAGGAACAGGGACGGGCATCGGCACATTCTTTCTTTATTATCCCGAATTCAGAGATTTCAATGACAATAGCGCCGGATTCATGGCGCATAATGATCTGCTACAGATTGCCGTAGAGACGGGATTTATGGGCCCTGTGCTGGCTTTGTGCATCATCGGTTATGTGTCCTATGGCACCTTCGTAATGTTACGCCGATCCGTAACTGTTGATGACCGGTTGAAGGTGATGATTCCGTTTGCCGCATTCGGCCTGATTATCGGACATAGTCTGGTCAATTTTAATATGTATGTTTTGCCGACATTGATGCTGACGGGTATTTTTCTGGCGGCATGGAATGCGCAATCTTTGCCAAGGGAAATGAAAATGGCAGGAACAAAAACAGTGCGTGAGGCTGTTTGCTTTACTGTACTGATGCTGGCCTGCGTTCCTTTATGGGGATGTTATTTAAGCGAATATTACACCAGCCGCGCCACCGATGCTTTGGCCGAGGGGCGCATTCAAGGATTCTCCGATGATCTGAACAGGGCGGACAGATGGGGGGCGGGTCAGAATAGTCGTGCTGTTTTACAGGCCGCTAAATTCGCATCGGCCACCGAGCATGATGACCGCGCCTTGGTTTTGCTTGACCGCGAGCAAAATCTGAATCCGCGATTGGTGCAAATTTATGTGGAGCGGGCCAGAATATGGGGCATCCATGACCCCGCTAAGGGATTGGCAGAGGCACAGAAAGCATTGCAGATGGATAACGGGTCGATTGCCGCGCGCATGGTGATTGCCGATTGTCTGGAACGAATGAATCAACCGCAGGAAGCGTATAATGTTTTAAAAGAAGGGCTAAAAGGTTATTTGCGCGTGCGCGACCAGTGGCCTTATCTGAACCTGATGGCTGCAAAATCTTTGCAATATGGGGATATGAAGACCAACCGCGAAGCTTTATTGCGTTTGCGGAATTTAGGGTATTAAAAAAGTGATTGATCTCTTGAAAACGCGTTTTGGGGATAGAAACTGCGCAGCTCTCGTGGCATAGTTCCATCATGGAACACTGGACGGATCAAGGCATTATTCTGGCGGCCCGCGCCCATGGCGAGAGCGGGGCGGTGGTTTCCGTTTTGACCAAAGATCATGGGCGACATAACGGCTATGTCTATGGTGCCAAATCATCGAAAATGCGCGGCAATCTGGAGCCGGGAACATGGATCGAGGTGGACTGGCAATCCCGCGTGTCCGACCAGCTGGGAAATTTCAAATTTGAACAAGGCAAAAACTCTGCGGCACTGGTGATGGATGATCCTTTGAAGCTTGCGGCGCTGCTGTCCGCCTGTGCGCTATGTGATGCGGCTTTACCTGAACGCGAGGGGCATTCGGGTTTGTATCACGGGATGATGGCGTTGATGGATACGTTACAAACCGAAGTTTGGGCGCAGGCCTATATCTTGTGGGAACTGGCTTTCTTAAAAGAATTGGGTTTCGGGCTGGATTTAACCCGTTGCGTGGCAAACGGCGATGCACGTACCTTAACCTATGTCAGCCCTAAATCGGGTTGCGCCGTATCGTTAAAAGAGGGCTATCCTTACAAGGATAA
>DMIT01000169.1:5499-7020 GCA_003452275.1 Rhodospirillaceae bacterium
GCCTGATTTTCTATATATAATTGACAGAATAAATTTTTTGCGATATCTCATTTTCAATATAAAAAGAGAGATGATAGATGCTAACCATTACATTCGCCAGACACGGACAATACACCGCTCAAACTCTCACTGAAGATGGGGTTAACCAAGCGCGCATGCTTGGGAACATGCTGAGCACGCAAAATTTGGCAGTTTTTACAATCATATCATCACCGAGTCAAAGGGCGCTCCAAACATCGAGAATCATAGGCGCAGAATTGGGCGGAATTGCTGTTGCGGCCGTATCAACTTTAGCAGCAGACTCATCTCATGATCTTAACTATCATGCGGACAATATCAGCGCTATTACAGCAAGGTATTTAGAGACGTTCGAAGCTATACCGAAAGAATCCGATAATATTCTGGTTGTGACCCATGAACCAAATGTGATTGGTTTTACTCTGGCGTTTGCCAAGGCTGCCGGAAAATCATATTTTGATCCCATGACTTGTGGGGCGGTAAGCTATCAAATCGAAGCTGAAACATGGGAAGATGTGGTCGAGTTAATGAAGTCCGATGCCGAAGATATTGCTGAAATTTCTCTGGTTTATAGAGTCGAGACTCTCCAACTGGGATAGCCCAAGAAAAGTATAAGGCTTGAAATTAACCGGATATTTCCTGCAAAACTGGTCATATATCTATTTGTTTTTCCGTTATTGTCATTCCGGCGAAAGCCGGAATCTCTCTGAAGGTAGTGGGGATTCCGGCTTTCGCCGGAATGACGTGGAGGGTAAAGTAGCATTAAAATGCTGAATATGCGCCTTTTTTAGGGTTGCCAACCCCAATCTCCGTGTTAATCTGCGATCTTATTCATTCTCAGGATTCTAAATATGGCTCGTAAGACACCCCCCGCGACAACTCAGCATGACAATATTATCGAAGCCCCGATGTCGGGCTTATTGTCAGGACGTTATTTGTCCTATGCTTTATCGACCATTATGTCGCGCTCGCTCCCTGACGTACGCGACGGATTGAAACCTGTTCATCGTCGCGTGTTGTTTGCGATGTATCAATTGAAATTGGCACCGAACCTGCCACCTAAAAAATCTGCCCGTGTGGTCGGTGACGTCATCGGTAAATTCCACCCGCATGGTGACCAATCTGTTTATGATGCGTTGGTACGTCTGGCACAGGATTTCGCGGTGCGTTATCCGCTGGTCGATGGTCAGGGGAACTTTGGTAACATTGACGGCGATAATGCCGCGGCAATGCGTTATACCGAAAGCCGTCTGACCGAAGTCGCGATTGCGTTGTTAGAGGGGATCGACGACGATGCGGTTGATTTTCGCGCCACCTATGATGGCGAGACACTGGAACCGGTGGTGATGCCGTCCAACTTCCCGAACCTTCTGGCCAACGGATCATCCGGCATAGCGGTGGGGATGGCAACCAATATTCCGCCGCATAACGTGGCAGAGCTTTGCGAAGCCATGGAATTGATGCTTGATAAGAAAAGTACGACCATTGAGGATATTTGCCAAA
>DMIT01000052.1 GCA_003452275.1 Rhodospirillaceae bacterium
CGGCACCGTCACCCGCCATTACCGCCAGTATCAAAAAGGCGAAAAAACCTCGACCAACCCGATTGCTTCTATCTTTGCATGGACTCAAGGCTTGAAATATCGCGGTCAATTCGATAAGACACCTGAAGTCGTCACATTCGCGGATGCGCTGGAACGCGCCTGTATAGTGACGGTTGAACGCGGGCATATGACCAAGGATCTGGCTTTGCTGATTGGCAAAGATCAACCTTATTTAACGACCGATGTCTTTATGGACAAAGTCGCCGACACCTTAAAAGAACTTTTATAAATGCTACAGAGATTAAGAATGAACATTTTGAAAACACATATATCAACCTTTGCGCTTTCTGCGGCCTTATTGCTTTCCGCCTCTGCGGTCATGGCAGCACCTCCGGCCAGTACGCCGGCGGCTATTTCGTCGGCCCCGTACACAAAACCCTATATCGGGCAGATGCAGGAAATGACCGCTTCTTACGAAGATACCCTCGTTCATATCGGGCGTGAATATGGCGTTGGTTTTGTTGAAATGCGTGCCGCCAACCCGTCAGTTGATCCATGGCTTCCGGGTTCCGGCACCGACATTATTATCCCGACATTAAACATCCTGCCGGATGCGCCGCATACAGGCATCGTGGTCAATCTTGCTGAAATGCGTCTCTATTACTATAAAACGCCGAATGCCGAACCGATCACCTTCCCTATTGGAATTGGGCGTGACGGCCTCAAAACACCTCTCGGCCCGACAACAGTTATCCGTAAAAAAGCGGGCCCGACATGGACGCCGACCGAGCGGATGCGCAAAGAAGACCCGACATTGCCGGTATCCGTTCCCCCGGGGCCGGATAATCCGATGGGCACAAACGCCCTCTATCTCGGCTTTCCGACTATCGCCATTCATGGGACCAATAAACCTTACGGTATTGGCCGTCGCGTCAGCAGCGGATGCATCCGTATGTTCCCCGAAGATATTACCCAGATGTTCGATATGGCACCCGTTGGAACAAAAGTGACCGTCGTTGACCAACCGATCAAAGCCGCATGGATCGGTGACCGCTTCTTCCTTGAAGTCCACCCGACCCAAGATCAGGCAGCCGTGATGGAACATGAAGGCAGCGTGCCGGATTACCAACTCTCCGAACGTGATCTGAGTTACATCATGCGCATTGCCGGAAAAGACGTCCAAAATCTCGATTGGCAAAAAATCCGCAAAGTGGTGAAAGAGCGCAAAGGCTACCCCGTCCCGATCGCCACAAAATCCAACGACAAACTAGCCGCCACAGAATAAATAAAAATCCCCGAAACTGTCGGGGATTTTTTATATCTCGCCATCAAACACCATGGATAATAAGAAAAATTTGTGATTCTTTGTGTGCTTAGTGTCTTTGTGGTTGTGTAACTTTCTTAACGCACGAAACTCAGGAATAAAAATCCTAAGCCTTAATCGCTTCCAGATATTTGTGAATGGTTGTCGGCCACCCCATATCCAGCGCGTCAGACGTAATCGCGTGACCGATGGATACTTCGGCGCATTCGGGGATAGCCTGAATAAATTGTGCGAGGTTATCCAGATTCAAATCATGCCCCGCATTCACCTCTAACCCCGCTGCAATCGCGGCGTCGGATGTGATTTTATATTGGGATAGAGGAATCGTTTTTTCAAAATATGGGCCGGTATATAATTCCACGCGCCCTGTGCCAATCTCTGCGGCCAATTTTGCCATTTTAGGATCAGGGTCAATGAATAACGATACACGTTTTCCCGCCGCATTGATACGCGCCACGATGTCACGTAAAAAATCTTTATGCTTCACAATGTTCCATCCATGGTCGGATGTTTTCTGATCGGGGGCATCAGGCACCAATGTCACTTGATGACACCGCACATTGCAAACCATCTCCAGAAAATCATGGGTCGGATACCCTTCGATATTAAATTCAATAGCGGGCTGCGTCGCCAGATAATCGGCGAGTTCATAAACATCGCTTTTGCGCACATGCCGCTCGTCAGGTCGCGGATGAACAGTGATCCCGTGCGCCCCCGCCGCAATCACGGTCTTCGCCGTTCCCAAAACCGATGGATAGCCGCAATCTCTCTGATTACGGAGTAAAGCAACTTTATTCAAATTCACACTTAAATGGGTCATATCCCCACAATATAAAACCCCCTGCTGCATAGCAAGGGGGTTTCCGGATAATATTTACACTCACCGGCCCAGTCCCCGTGTGTTATCAGATGCCACTGTACGTTTCACCTCTGCAACAGGGATTTCAGGAGCCTCAGGGTCTCGCTCTAAGTCCTGCGGCGGTTGCGCTGCACTATCAAACGCTGCCCTGCAATCCACATCACATTTAATCAGAGGGGCATCTGGCTCTTCGTCAAGAGGTTGTGTGTAACGCCCACCTATTCTTTCTTGTGTCCGTTTTGCATTCTCTTCTATTAATTTTACCTCTTCAGCGGGGAGAGCATCGATAAATCTTTGCACCATCGAAGAGCGGCTCATACCTTCTTGAATCTGTTTCAGTTGTGTTCTGGTTTCGGCTCCTGCAATGCCATCCATATTTTTTCCCTTTTGGGAAAGCGGAAGCTCTGCATTATTTCCTTTTAGAACCCATTGCATCGTTTTGATATCGTCACGACTGGCTTTACCGTTGGCAATATCGCTCTCCATGCGTGATAGAAAGGCTTTACTGGCATCGGTTCCTTTCACAGCCTTTAATAAAGCCTCATTGATCTGGGAAATATCTTTCGGGTCGATGTTGTTTTTCCGCGCAAATTCTTCCAAAGCTTTTTGCGTCTTGCTGTCTTTCCCCGCAATACCATCTAATCCGCTGGCCCCAATATCATATTTTAACAATTTCAGATAAGCTTGCTGCTGTTGAACGGCCAGATCGGCAGGAGCCTTCAAAAGGTCACGCATCGGATTCTGGATGACAGGCGAAGGCCTTACCACGTCTTTGCTCACATCAATAACGTCTAATAATTTTTCTTTCACGGACGGATCATTCTGGGACAGTTTTTCTATGGCCTGCTTCAGTTTATCCTCCGCCTCCTGCCTGTCTCGTGCAATTCTTGTATGATCAATCCAGATCCCATACATAACACCCGGCTCTAGTTTTGGGACACTATAATTGGCTTTCTGGCTTAATGATTTTAATTGCTCAACTTTGTCCTGAGGAAGGCTATTCAAGAATGCTTCTGTGGCAGCGGCCTGTTGGGGTGTTTGCTCTTTCCCTCCCAGATAAGAAATGACAGCATGGGTGGCTTTATCCAAATCCTTGTCCTGCAACTCCGCATTCATTCTCGCTATATTGGCCATCCACATCCCCTGTAATATATTTGAATATATTATATGAAAAATATTAATGTGCTATTAATCACTTAAACAAAAAAGCGGTCACATATGTATGACCGCCTTTATCTTACGAAAACAGGAATAAGCGCGTATCTTATCCCGCCAGTTTTTGTTTGACCACCGCGCCAGCTTTCCCCATATCCAGTTGTCCGGCATATTGGGTTTTAAGTTCAGCCATAACTTTGCCCATATCCTTGATCCCGCTGGCACCGACAGAGGCGATAAGACCGGAAACCACAGCCTCAACATCCGCATCCGACATCTGGGCAGGAAGAAATTTTTCAATGACTAAAACTTCAGCCTCTTCCTTTTCCGCCAGTTCAGGACGGCCACCATCGCGATACATCTTGGATGACTCCTGACGTTGTTTGACCATATTTTGCATCAGGGACAAAATTTCGCCATCAGAGATACCATCCATATTTCCTTTCGGACGGGCTTCGATATCTTCGGCCTTCATTTTGGAAATAATCATGCGTACTGTATTGAGCGTTAACTCATCTTTGGCGCGCATCGCGTCTTTCATGGCATTGGTAAGTGTGGTGCGAATCTCGGACATTTTTATTTCCCTTTCAAATTTCCTTATTTTTAGCCTGTTCTACCCTGAAAATCCACCATATTTTACCTTTCCTCTGTCATTAAATTTTCTCCGGTAAAAACCCGCCGGCCTGTAAATTCCACAGATAGGCGAAATGCCCACCTGCGGCGATCAGG
>DMIT01000189.1 GCA_003452275.1 Rhodospirillaceae bacterium
TTACATTAATCCTTTATTCTTCATAGATGTGACGCCCTTCTTAGATACGACAAGATGGTCATGGATGACAATACCTAATGGTCGTGCTGCGGCCATTATCGCTTGGGTCATGTCGATGTCGGGCTTGCTGGGGGTTGAATCGCCGCTGGGGTGGTTGTGAACCAGAATGATCGCGGTTGCCGAGAGTTCGAGAGCGCGTTTGACGATTTCGCGCGGGTAGGCGGGGGTATGATCGACGGTGCCTGTCTGCTGGACTTCGTCGGCGATGAGTTCGTTTTTCTTATTCAAAAACAACAGGCGGAAATGTTCGCGTTGCTCATGTGCCATGGTGGCCTGAACATAATCCAGCAATTTTGCCCAGCTATTCAAAACAGTTTGCCCGATGATGTCCTGTTTCATCAGGTGGAACGAGGCGGCCTCAATCGTCTTAATGGAAATGGCGGTTGTTTCGGACAGGCCAAAGGCCACAAGGTCGCGTACAGACGCATGAAAAACTTTATTGAATGAACCGAAATTTTGAATCAGTTTTTTGGCGAGGGGTTTCACATCACGGCGCGGCAGGGCCATGAACAAAATCAGTTCCAGAATTTCGTAATCTTGCAGGGCCTCGACGCCGCCTTTTAAAAACCGTTCGCGCAATCTATCGCGATGCCCCGTATGGTGCGGTGGCGGGGGCAAAATCATTGGTTGTGAGGCGTTGTCATTCGGCATATTTTTTTACAACTAAATTTTTGCCACCAAGGCACGAAGACACCAAGTTTTTTTATGTCTTGGCGGCAATCCTGAATTACGATTCAATCCGTTCGATTTTTGCGCCGCAGGCACCGAGTTTACCCGCAAGGTTTTCATAGCCGCGGTCGAGGTGGTAAATGCGGTCAACGATGGTTTCGCCTTCGGCCACTAAGCCAGCCAGAATCAGCGAGACAGAAGCGCGGAGGTCGGTGGCCATGACTTCGGCACCTTTGAGTTTCTTGACGCCGCGGACGAGGGCGGTATTGCCGTGGATGGTAATGTCGGCGCCCATGCGTTGCAGTTCGGGAACATGCATGAAACGGTTTTCAAAAATAGTTTCGGTGACCATGCCTGCGCCTTCGCACATGGTGAGCATGGTCATGAATTGCGCCTGAAGGTCAGTTGCAAAACCCGGGAATGGTTCAGTCATGATATCGGTGCCGATCAATGGTTTGCCGTTGCGGTGAACGATAACATCTGCGCCATCCTGTTCAATGGTCACGCCTGCGCGGTTAAGCGGCGCGATCAGAGATGTCAGGAAATCTGTGCGCGTGCGTTGCAGACGCACCGTACCGCCTGTCAGGGCCACGGCAATCATAAAGGTTCCGGTTTCGATACGGTCGGCAATCACATCATGGGTCATGCCATGGAGATGGGGCACGCCTTCGATACGGATTTCGGAAGTGCCAAGGCCGGAAATTTTGGCGCCCATTTTAATCAGGGCCTCGCCTTGATCGACAATTTCAGGTTCGCGGGCGGCATTGACCAGAACCGTTTCACCCTTGGCCAAGGTCGCGGCCATCATCACGTTTTCGGTTGCGCCAACGGATACTTTCGGGAACAGGATACGTGCGCCTTGCAGTCCGCCAGCCGGAGCTTTGGCCTTTACATAGCCTTCGTCAAGGGTAATTTCGGCCCCCATGGCGCGGAAACCGTCAAGATGCAGATCAATCGGACGCGTGCCGATAGAGCAGCCACCGGGAAGAGAGACTGTTGCCTCACCCATGCGGCCCAGTAACGGCCCCATCACCAGAATGCTGGCGCGCATTTTGCGGACGAGGTCATAAGGAGCTTCGGTTGAATGGATATTATTGGCCTGAATAATTGCTGTTCCATCACTGCGCAAACCGATCGAAACGCCCATTTCTTTCATCAGTGCCGCAAGGGTGCGGATGTCCTGCAACCCTGTCGGCATGTTGGTAAACTGGATCGGGTCACCGGTGAGCATCGAGGCGCAGAGATGTTTCAAGGCCGCATTTTTTGCACCGCTGACAGGGATATTGCCGTTTAAAACCGTTCCACCTTGAACGCGGATTTTGTCCAGTTCCGATGATTTGATGACCGCATCCGGATCAATCGACACAAATTCCGGTTGGTCGGCAAAAAGAGCGGCTTGTTTTAAAGAGGAGGATGCGTTCACGGTCATAACTTTCTATATTTGCTTAAATTCTGGGGAGAGTGACGCCGCGTTGGGACATATACTTGCCCGCGCGGTCGGCATAGGACACTTCGCAAGGGCTTGATCCCTTGAAGAATAAAAACTGTGCAATGCCTTCATTCGCATAGACTTTGGCGGGGAGGGGGGTCGTGTTGGACAATTCAAGTGTCACATGGCCTTCCCAGCCCGGTTCGAGCGGTGTCACATTCACGATCAATCCACAGCGCGCATAGGTGGATTTGCCAAGGCAGACCACGAGGACGTCTTTCGGGATACGGAAATATTCAACAGTGCGGGTCAACACAAAGGAGTTTGGGGGAATGACGCACACTTCGTTATTACGTTCGACAAAGCTTTGCTGGGAAAAATTCTTTGGGTCAACAATGGCATTGTCGATATTGGTAAAAATCATGAATTCGTTGGAGCAACGCGCATCATATCCATAAGAGGACAGCCCGTAGGAAATGATTTTCTCGCCATTGACTTCACGGTTTTGTTTTTCAACGAAAGGTTCGATCATGCCATGGTTCAATGATTGCTCACGAATCCAGTGGTCAGGCATAATACCGGGTAGCGCGTTCAGGGCGGCATCGGGTTTTAAAACGGCGTTGCTCATAATGTTGCGGTCTCTTCTTTCGGGTTATTCGTTTTTCTGGCAGAGCTTTGTTCTTTGCGCTTTCTCAAATTCGCGCGCAAAGCTTCCGCCCGTGCCTCGTTCAATAGCTCTTTTTTACGATTCGAAACGGACAGGTTCGCGGTCTCATCTTGAACGGGTAGAGTCATAAATTCGTCACTTCGTAAATTTTATCGGAAATTAATAGTGCGACCATACACAATTCATATCCCAGATTCCAGATAATAATCACGTTTTTCCACGAGAGTCATATCCCAACGGATACATAATAAAGTGTTGTATTTCAAATAGGTAGGGGAATAAACGATCAGGGGGAGGGGCTAAGTATTTGTAATTTATGGATAATTTATATGGAAATCGAAATATCTTTAACCAGCCATTAACAACGAGTACCATATTCTGAAGATGTAAGGGACGAACTTACGTAAAAACAAAAAATATTGCTGGAAACCGAATTAAGGAGAAATAATATGCTGAAACTCGTAGCTTCTGTACAGGCTTATACCAATAATTTTATGAAAAAAGAAGACGGTGCAACCGCGATTGAATATGGTTTGATCGCTGCCGGTATTGCGCTGGCGATTGCGGGAGCAGTCTGGGGGTTCGGAACGCAATTGACGGGCCTGTTTACCGACATGGGAACGGCGCTTGAATCTGCACCAACTCCGTAAAAGCCCCATAGGTTCTTCTATAATTTTCAGGCCCGCCCCTGCTTTGCTATCTGGGGGGCGGGCTTTTGGTTGAATGACGTTCTGCAATTTCATCTTTTTTATCGCATTACAATAGTTGGAAAATGATTGGTCTGTTGATTTTTTTATTTGGGGTTTTTGTGACTCTCGGAATGTGCGCATTGGCGGCAAGATCCGATTATAAAGGGTTCAAGATTCCGAATATTGTGTCTCTGGTGATCGTCGCTGCCTTTGGTGTGACGTATGGCTTATTGGCTTTATCAGGTCAGAGAGAAGTGTTTTTTAAGCCGATTGGAATGCATATCGCGGCGGCCTTTCTGGTGTTGATGGTCACTGCTGCCCTTTATTCCTTCCAGAAATTAGGGGCAGGGGATTCAAAGTTTGCAACGGCCATTTCTCTGTGGGTCGGCTTGGGCGGATTGGTGCCTTTCTTGTTTTATATGTCGTTGGCAGGCGGCGTGATTGCCGCAGCTTCATTATATATTCAGAAAAAGAAACCGTTTCATTCTCCGCCTGACGGTGGGTGGATCGACATGGCCCAGAAAGGAAGCGGGAATGTTCCTTATGGAATTGCGATCGCGCTGGGGGCTTTGGTTTCATTTGTTTATCTGGGTTTTTTTAATGTCTCTCAATGGGAGATGATGTTCTGAAAAATGCTTTTAACTCTTTTTAATGCTTCTGGGGCACATTGAAATCATGAACAAGAATATCCTGATCGTATTAGGTGGTGGATTTTTGGTTGCGGTGATCGTGGCGGTGATTGTGCAGGCCAGTTTTGCCAAGAAAAATACCAATATGATCGAGGTGGCGGTTGCTTCCAAATTGGTGAAGGTGGGGGAAACGGTCACAGATTCCAATTTCAAATGGCAGGAATGGCCCAAAGAGTCTGTCTTCGCGGGGGCCGTGACGCGAGAGGGAAAAAAGAAAATATCCGAAGTCGTTCAGGGAAAAATACGCCGTGATATGAGTGCCGGAGAGCCGTTACTGAAGGTATCACTTGCCACTTCCGGGAAAGGAAATATCCTGGCTGCGGCGATGGAACCGGGAATGCGCGCCATGGCTATTAAAGTGTCTGCAGAATCGATGGTCGGTGGATTCATTTCCCCGGGCGATAAAGTCGATGTGATTTTATCCTATCAGGTCAGATTATCCGGTGAAGAAGCAGATAGTGCTGCGGGAAAAGTGGATCGTCATGCATCCCAAACCATTTTAGAAAACGTCAATGTTCTGGCCATCGACCAAAATTCCAATAAAGAAGATGATAAGGCCAAAGTCGGGCGCACCGTCACGTTGGAAGTTGATACAGCCGGTGTTGAAAAATTGGTTTTGGCCCGCGATATGGGGGATTTATCGCTCAGTCTTCGTGCGCTGGGTGATGAAGGTCATAAAGACAAAGCCCATAAAGAATTTACCACCGATGTTCAGGTCAGCAAACTTTTGCAGGAATTAGGGAAGATCAAAAAAAATTCAGGCGGCAAGTCGGATATTGTCAGGGTTTATAATGGGCAGGACATCGAAAATATTACTGTTCGCCGATAGTTACTACTTTACGTTGGGATATGTTTACAAATAGTTGTTCAATATGATGAAAAATAATTTATATATCAAACTATCAACAAGAATACGTGACGCATGTCGCGCGATTGTTTTGGGTGGGGTTTTGCTGTTGGCGGCGGGCGGTTTGTCTCAGGCTGCTGTTCCTCGTCATGGGGGCACGGAATCTTCTCCTGATATCCTGAAATTGACTTTGGGCAAGGCTGAGGTTTTTAAACTACCCGCATCCGTTTCCGACATCATGGTGGCCAATCCTAAAATTGCCGATGTGTCAGCGTTGCAAATCGACCGGCTTTATATTGTGGGGACAACGTTGGGGGATACGAATATCATCATTCTGGATAATGCCGGAAATGTTGTCCAGAACCTCAATGTGAATGTCAGTATTGATGTCAGCATCATTGAAAATCTGATCCATACTGTGTTCCCTCAGGAAAAAGGGGTGTCGGTGCATGTTGTCGGTAGTCAGGTTGCTTTGATGGGGGCGGTTTCGACCGCTACGGCGGCCCAGAAAATTGCAAAACTGGTGGCGGCGCATATGTCGGAAATCCGCAAAGGCGGCGACGCTAAAAATGTCGATTCGATGATCGAGAATTTGCTGGAGGTGCGGGGCCAGCAACAAGTGACGTTGCGCGTGCGTATTCTGGAAGTATCACGCACCGTCTTGAAAGAGCTGGGAATCGAAACCGCCACGGGAAATGCGACCAATTCGACCACAGGATTTCGCCCGAAAGTCACCACCACGGACGGGATCGGCCTGACCAAAGATTCATTTGCCGTGACCAGCATGTTGTTTAATTCGGGCTTTGGAACGATTGGCGATATTTTGCTGAAATTAAATGCCCTTGAAACAGCCGGATTAGCCAATGTTCTGGCGGAACCGAATTTAACGGCGGTATCAGGGGAACAGGCTGGATTCTTGGCGGGTGGGGAGTTCCCAATTCCCGCAGGGCGTGACCAGAACGGCAATATCGTGATTGATTATAAACAATTCGGGGTTTCGCT
>DMIT01000110.1 GCA_003452275.1 Rhodospirillaceae bacterium
GTCGGATATACCAATGCCGGCAAGTCCACGCTGTTCAATGTCTTGACGGGGGCGGATGTGTTCGCGCAGGATTTATTGTTCGCAACGCTTGACCCGACGATGCGCCGTATGAAATTGCCGGGCGGGCGGGATGTTATTTTATCCGACACGGTGGGGTTCATTTCGGATTTACCGACCCATCTGGTCGCTGCGTTCCGGGCCACGCTGGAACAGGTGCAATATGCCGATGTCATCCTGCATGTCCGCGACATATCGTCCGACGATACCGAGGCGCAGCGCGACGACGTTATCAATATCCTGAAAGATTTA
Source organism: Rhodospirillaceae bacterium (assembly GCA_003452275.1). Lineage (GTDB taxonomy): Bacteria > Pseudomonadota > Alphaproteobacteria > Micavibrionales > Micavibrionaceae > UBA1573. Next base: position 310 of record DMIT01000110.1, read on the forward strand.
GAAATCGATGTCACCCACGACCCGCGCATCATCGAGGTTTTGAACAAGGTTGACCGGATCCATGAGGGGATTCCACCCGTTTGGCGTCATGCCGACTGGCGCGGGCGTCAGGTGATGATGTCAGCCCTTAAAGGCGTCGGTCTGGACGAATTGAAACAGGCGATTGACGCTGTCCTGTCCAAAAGCCATGCCGTCCACCGTATCACCCTGAAACATCAGGATGGCAAGGCGCTGGCATGGCTCCATCGCCATGGTTCCGTCCTGAATCGTATGGACGGTGAAGAAGATATCATCCTCGACGTTTCGATGGACGAGGGGGAATATCAGAAGTTTATAGCGCAATTTAATTCATAAAATAAACGTGATATTGTATTTTTCTTGCAATTCAGGTTTTTTGCGCTTATCTTTTGCTTATGGAAAGTTTAGCGCAGGAGACATCTTCTCTTCAGGTCGGTTTGATGCTCGGGTCTTATAACCCGCCGCATCTGGCGCATGTCGAAACGGCTGATCGATTGAGGAGGGCCGGTGGATTGAAGGAAATCTGGATGATGCCCATTCCGCAATCCCCCTATAAAAGAGATGTTGCTCAAGTTCCTTTCAAAGACAAGATCAAGATGTGCGAGATTGTGGCCGAACCGCATCAGGAATGGTTGAAGGTTTCGGATGCGTGCGCCGATTTCCCGCCGGATAAACTGGGGCAATTGCAGCAATATAAACGAACGATAGAAGGGTTGATGCAGTCGCATTGCGGTGTGCATTTCAGCATTGTTGCCGGAGAGGATTTTAGCCATAAATATCAGGGCGTGACCCATGCGATGGCGTATCTGGGGATGATGTGCGAGGCTTTTCGGCATATGACGATTTTCCAGTCGAATATGATCGGTCAGTTTGCCGACAGGATTGTAAAAGCCAATGAAATTTTTCAAAAATTGACGATTATGAGCGCGCCCCGCGCAACATTTTGCATGACGGATGAAGAGGGGCGAGAGCAACATGGGATGGAGATGAGCTCCAGCGTTCTGCGTGAGGCCATCAGATCCGGAGCCGATCACGTCTTCGGCATTCCGGATGCATTGATGCGTTATATTTTGCAGCAGGGTTTTTATCGGCAACCATAACTGCATCATCTGTTCATCACCCGTATTTCTTTTCAATCAATGCCAGAATGGCGCGCAGGCCGGTGTCGGCGCCGCCGCGCGGGCGGCCCGGTTTTCCGGATTGTTCCCATGCGTAATGGTCAAGGTGAATCCAGTCGATGCCTTCGCCGACGAAATGCTGGAGGAAGAGGGCGGCAGTGATCGAGCTGGCGGGGTTGCTGGAATTATTGCTTAAATCGGCACTGGAGGACGTGATGTCGTTTTTATAGCCAGCCCATAATGGCATTTGCCACATTGGGTCGCCGATGTCCATGGATAGTTTTTGCAGGTCTTGCGCCAGATCATCGTTGTTGGAATACATGGCAACAACATCATAGCCAAGTGCCACGCGTGCGGCACCGGTCAGGGTCGAGAAGTCGACCAGCAAATCCGGATTTTCTTCGGAGGCCAAGGTCAGTCCGTCGGCCAGAATGAGGCGACCTTCGGCATCGGTATTGCCGATTTCAACGGTCAGGCCTTTGCGCGAATGGAGAATATCGCTCGGGCGATAGGCGTGGCCGGACACTGAATTTTCAACAATCGGAATAATAACACGCAGGCGCACAGGCAGCCCCAAAGTCATGATCATATAGGCAATGCCAAGTGCCATGGCTGACCCGCCCATATCTTTCTTTTGCAGTTCCATGCCTGCGGATGGTTTTAAATTATAGCCGCCTGTATCAAAACAAACCCCTTTGCCGACCAAGGTGACTTTCGGGTCTTTGGTTTTGCCCCATGTGAAGTCGACCAGACGCGGGCGGCGTTCGCTGCCGTCACCCACTGCATAAACCAGCGGGAAATTTTCGGTGAGGAGTTCGGTGTCTTCGATCACGCGGGATTTTGCGCTGAAAGTTTTGGCAATCATCAGAACCGCATCGGCAAGAGCCTGTGGCCCCAGAGCATTCGGCGGAAGATTGACAAGGTTGCGCACGAGGTAAATGGCCTGAGCCATTGATTTTGCACGAAAATCATCAGCATCCTTTGGAATAACCAAAGTCGGAAAGTCAGTTGAAAAGCTTTTGAAAGCGGTGAAGCGATAACAGGCGAGCAGCCAGCCAGTGACGATATGATTCAGTTCGTTTTCAGTGAGGTCTGTATTGGCGATATGAAACGTACCGACGCCGATTTTATCAATGGCAGGGCAGACGGTGTAGAGGCCTATTTCCCCCGCATAACCGATAAACACGGCATCGATTTTTCCATGTGAATCATAGCTTAAGCCGGTTTGGTTGGGTTTTGCCGTGAAATGTTGCGCGTCCAACTGGTTTTGGGTCGGTACGGATTGTTTTTTGATCCATGCGGCAAAATTTTCAGACTTGATAAAATGGATCGGCAATGATTTCGTCTTCGCCGTTCCTTTTATCATCACATCAGGGAGTGACAGTAAGTCGAACTGTTGTTTGGATATTTTGCTTTTCGATGCGGTTGTTTTTCGAGCGGTCATTCTGGATTCCTGTAAAGTTTTCAGCATAAGGTGATTGCCACCATTTACGGATGGTAGCTTATTTCTGCGTGGGTGTCTCTATCCGACATATAAAATCATCCATCGGGGTAATGATCGCGCCTGAACAGGTTCGGAAAGACGACAATATTATCGGCAAGCGTGCATCCGTAGCGCACCGCCCATTCCGCTTTATCTAGTTCGTTTTCAAGAAAATTTAATTCGTGGTCGAGGAGGATTTGTGCCGCAGCAGGCAGCAAATGCCCTTTGCGTGTTTGAAAGGAGAGGGTTTTCAGATAGTAGCTTTGCAGGCGTAAATAACCCGTGATGCGGTTTAATTCCGCCCGCTGTTCGCGGCGGGCTTCATAATCGGTATGGCGAGCATTTTTGGAGGAGGCGGCTTTGCCTGCCACAGTGCGCGGGCCGGTGGATTTTAACCAGATTTTTTGATCCTGCATTTTGCGGGATTGTGCCAGACGTCGTTCAGGTGTCCAGCCGCCCTGTTTTCCTTTCGGTTTTAACACAGCATTCATGTGCCAATAATAGGATAAAAATCCTAATATGTCAAGCGCGAATTTGTTATCATCATCCGAAGAAAGATAGGATAGAATATTGTTGTCAGGGGAAGGATTTTTTAAACCACGAAGGGTACGAAGAAACGCGAAGTTTTTTACCCTGTGCCTTTTCCCCCGTGTCCTCTGTGTTAAAAGTCTAAAAAAACTTAACTACAGAGGCCGCAGAGCGCGCAGAGAAAAAGACATAAATGTCTTTTTTTATATCTTTTCGTGCTTCTTCGTGCCCTTCGCGGTTCAATTTAATGCGAGTTTGACAGTTTCATCATGACGATGCCTGCCAGTATCAACACGGCAGCGGAAATGCGTATCGGGGTGGCGGATTCACCTAACACAACAACACCAACGATAAAGGCCCCAACAGCCCCCATGCCCGTAAAAACGACATAGGCTGTGCCGAGAGGGAGGACTTTGAAGGAGGCCGCGAGGCAAAAGAAACTGACAATCATTGCCGTTAAGGTGATGATGCTGGGGGTAAGAACGGTGAAGCCTTCGGATTTCTTCATGTAGTATGCCCACACGACTTCGAGTAAACCAGCAGTCAAAAGATAAGCCCAAGCCATGATATATGACCCTTTCACTTTGTGAGTGTCGGGTCGTCCCGATCATGATGAGGGAGAGTAGAAGGTCGTCCTTCTATCTCTATTATAACATGCAAAAGGATTAAGATGCAATAAAGTCAGCTTTTGCCAAAACCCTGCGGCGATAGAGACAGATGCAAACAAATATGCAATTCACTGCAATAATTGAGACAGAATAGAGCGTTGTCACAAGCGTGACATTTGTCAGGGCGAAAAGCGAGATTGTGTTTTTGAGGCTGCCGATATTAAACGAGGTCAGCTTCTCATTATGTGGTTTGTGCCATGACTTGCGAATGGTGGGGTACATAGCAACAGCATCAATCATGGATATCATGATCACGGATACCAGCGGGTCTTCCATCATCAGCCATGGTAATATTGCAGACAGGGATGCAGCCAAAGCCAATCTGTCGGACTTTGTAATATTTTGTTCGCCATATTTTAAGCTGAGCAGGGCGATGAATGTGCAGAAGAAGGCTGTAATGCCCATCACCCATGCGCCTGGGCCTGCGTTATCGGATAACTGTGCTGCGAAAGCAATCCATGTCAGGATGGAAAACACCAGCCACGTATAAAGATGCGGCGTTGTTTTTCCTTTCAGGGTGGAATGAATATAGATCACGGAGCCCCACAGCCCAATGATGGAGGCGATGCCCCCCAGATATTCTTGTAATGTGAAATCCATCAAATGCTCTTAAGGGAACTGGACGTTGCCCATGGTTTTTCTGTAGCCAGGGTCGACGGGGACGGAGCCAGTGCCGCCAGCGCCAGCCTGTTTTTGGCCGAGGGCCGGTTTGGTCAGGGAGTCGCGTAGCAAGATAATGCTGATGCGGCGATTTTGCGGGTCGAGCGGATTATCGGCTTTTAATGGCTCGGTCGCGGCTTTGCCCACCACGTTGGATAGTTTTTTGATGTCTATCCCGCTTTTGAGCAGCACGCGGCGCGAGGCATTGGCGCGGTCGGCGGATAATTCCCAGTTGGTATAGTTGGCCCCCATGGAATAGGGCGAGGCATCGGTATGGCCGCGAACGGAAATCTGGTTCGGCATCTTCTTGATAATTTCGGCAACGGTCGCCAGCAGATTGACAGTTTTTTCGTATGGAACCGCGCTGCCGGTCGGGAACATGGATTCGCCGTCGCGGTCAACGATTTGAATGCGCAACCCTTCGGGGGTCATGTCGATAATCAGGTTTTTGGTCAGGCCTTTNNTCTTCGATATCAACCTGACTTTTGACACTGGGGTCAGGGGTTTGGTCATTATGGACGATGGGCTGCGCATCTGCCGCACGCGATCCGACTTCGGAAACTGTGAGCCCGCCCATCACGCCGCCTGCGCCGCTGGTATTGCTGGAAACCTCCATCGGGGTGGGGTCAAAATATTCGGAAAT
>DMIT01000030.1 GCA_003452275.1 Rhodospirillaceae bacterium
ATTCACGTTCGAACACCTCGCGCGCTTCACGTAACGGCAGGGCAATCATATCGGTTTTCCAGTCCCCCTTGAGGGCGGCATGGATGGTTCCCGCAATTTCAGGCGGCAGGTCGCTGGCCTGAATTGGCGCGCCGGCTTGCGATGATCCTAAAATCATCATCCATTCAACCAGATTTTTCAACTGGCGCACATTTCCCGGCCATGAATAACCGATAAAGGCCGACATCGCGCCTTCGGACACTGCGCGTTCCGGAATATTGGACTGTTTAGAATGGAGTTTCATAAAATGGTGGATCAATAACGGAATGTCATCCTTACGGTCACGCAATGGCGGAATGACCAGCGGCACGACATTCAGGCGGTAATACAGATCCTCGCGGAATTTTCCTTCCTCGATCTTTTCTTCCAGATTGCGGCTGGTGGTGGCGATGATACGCACATCGACCTTGATCTGGGTGATGCCCCCCACATGGGTGAAGCTCTGATCTTGTAGAACCCGCAGAATTTTTGCCTGCGTTTCAAGCGGCAAATCCCCCACTTCATCCAATAACAACGTGCCGCCATCGGCCCGTTCCAGAACGCCAATGGTGTTTTTACCATCACTATCACTGCCGAATAATTCTTCTTCGATCGTGTCGATCCCCACGGCAGCACAGTTCAGGACAATAAATGGGTGCGATGCCCGCGCGGATTTGGAATGAATGGCCCGCGCCACGATTTCCTTACCGACACCGGCAGGCCCCGAAATCAGGATACGGCTATTGGCGGATGCCACCTTATCCACCATCTGTAACAACATCTGGAAAGGTTGCGATTTACCGATCATCGCCGTGGGCACATCATGTTGCTGACGCAAAAATGCATTCTCGCGTTTGAGGCTCGCGGCTTCCAGAGCGCGTGCAACCATCAGCAACAGGCGGTCGGTCTTGAACGGTTTTTCAATGAATTCATAGGCCCCCATGCGAATGGCCTTGACCGCGGTTTCAATGGTGCCATGACCGCTAATCATAATGACGGGGACGTCAGGATAAGTCGCCTTGATCCTCTCCAGAATGCCCAGCCCGTCATATTCGCTGTTCTGCAACCAGATATCCAGAATGACCAAAGAGAATTTCTTATGCTTGATAAGCTCAAAAACCTGTTCGGCATTTTCAGCTTGCGCGGTTTTATACCCCTCGTCATCCAGAATTCCGTCAATCAGATTCCGGATGTCCGCTTCGTCATCAACAATCAATATATCTGCAGCCATATCATTCTTTTTCTTCTTAACTTAATACGCGTTCAGGTAAAACCAAAGTCACCGTGGCACCACCCAGATCTTCCCAACCAGGGATCATTTTAATCTCGTCGGTCGTTCCGAATAGAATATGACCGCCATGATCTTCCATGATTTTTTTGACAATGGCCAACCCCAAACCTGTCCCTTTCTCTTTAAAGGTAACGTATGGTTCTGTCAAAGTCTCGTGATTCTTGTCCTTTGGCAATCCCAAACCGTTGTCACCGACGGAAATCAACAGGTTGCCCTGTGTATCACGTCCCATCCACAGTCCCAGCCGCGGTTGGATTTCTTCGGATTTGGCCCTTTCCTCAATCGAATCGAGGCCGTTCTGGACAATATTGGTGATGACCTGCCGGATTTGTTGTTCATCGCAATAAAACTCGGTTCCTTTCATCGCATCGAGACTCTCTTTGCCCAGATAGGTAACCTTCGGATGCGCCTGACGATAGAACATCAAACTATCGCCGAGGATAGACGATATATCGCAGGTCTTGAACATCGGTTCGGGCAATCGGGCGAAAGATGAAAATTCACTGACCATGCGCCCGATATCTTCGACATGGCGTACGATGGTATCTATACATTGCCCGAAAATTTCGCGGTCTTTTTCGGTTTCCATTTTGTCCAGATAACGGCGTTTCAAACGCTCTGCCGATAACTGGATGGGGGTTAGCGGATTTTTGATTTCATGGGCAATGCGACGTGCCACATCGGCCCATGCCGATTTGCGTTGTGCCGATTGCAAGTTGGTAATGTCGTCAAAGGTTACCACCGCGCCCAGATCACGTTCGCCCAGCAATTCGATAGCCACCCGCACCAGCAGGATGCGCCGCCCGCCAATATCCCTCTGGACACTGATTTCCGATTGGTGGATTTTATCGGGCAACAGATAGGCTTCGGCAATTAACACAGAGGCCTGAGGAATAATCGTTTCAATATTCTGTCCGACTATTTTTTCCTTCTCCTTGCCAAGGATGGTACAGGCCGAGCTATTCGCAAGGGTAATGAGCCCGTTATTATCGACACTCAAAACGCCCGATGTCACCCCCGCCAGAATGGTTTCGGTAAACTGGCGGCGTTCATCGATACGGCGGTTGGCGTTCATCAATTCGCTGCGCTGGTCATTGATCTGGGCGGTCATGCGGTTAAAAGACCGCGCCAGAAAGTCGAATTCCTGAAACCCGCTATTCTCGGAAATATGGGCGGTCAGGTCGCCTTGGCGCACTTTGTCCGAAGCTTCGATCAATACGACAATCGGCTGCGCCAGACGACGCGCGAAAATCAGCGCAAACCAGATTGCCGAAAATAACAACACCATGGCCACTACAATATAAATCAGGGTGATGGTTGTCTGTAACCCCATATAGTTCGCCGACATTTCATCATATTTCTGGACGGCCTCACGCGTGGTTTGCAGATGGTTCAAAACATTCGCCTCGACCATGCGCCCAACATACAGATAGGTATCGGGGAAATTGACCAGTTTGACCAACGCCCTGATTTGACTGTCATTGATATCGGTCAGCAGGACGACATCCCCTTGATTGGCGTTTTGCAAAACATAAGGCGGGAAGTCTTTAATATCAAAATCCAGCCCTGCCCCGACTTCGTTGGACACGTCGCCGGACTGGTCGAAAATAATCACCTCGGTCAATCCGCGCAGCATGGCCTGAGTCTGCACGAATTTGGAAAAGCCCTG
>DMIT01000044.1 GCA_003452275.1 Rhodospirillaceae bacterium
GCGTTCGTAGAACCACCCGTGGCGGCCACGATCATAGCGGCGTTTTCCAGTGACTTGCGGGTCACGATGTCGCGGGGGCGGATATTCTTTTTAATCAGTTCGACCACCGTGCGACCAGATGCCGCCGCATATTCGTCGCGGCTTTCATATGGTGCAGGCGCGCCCGCAGAATTAGGCAATGCCAATCCCATCGCTTCGGAAACGCAAGCCATGGTATTGGCGGTAAATTGACCGCCGCAAGCCCCCGAACCGGGGCAAGCGCAACATTCCATTTCCTTGAGATCGGCATCCGAAAATTCGCCGCTCGCATGTTTGCCGACTCCTTCGAATACATCAATGACGGTGACATCCTTGCCGCGGAACTTCCCGGGCAAGATCGAACCGCCATACATGAAGACAGACGGCACATTGAGGCGAACCATCGCCATCATCATGCCGGGCAATGATTTGTCACAGCCAGCCAACCCCACCAGAGCGTCATAACAATGCCCGCGCATGGTCAGTTCGACCGTATCGGCAATCGCATCGCGTGATGGTAAGGATGACCGCATCCCCTCATGCCCCATGGCAATACCATCGGTTACGGTGATAGTGGTGAATTCGCGCGGCGTGGCCTTGGCCTCGGCGACTCCGCGCTTGACGGATTGCGCCTGACGGGACAATGCAATATTACAAGGGGCCGCTTCGTTCCAGCATGTCGCCACACCGACCAATGGCTGGTGGATTTCTTCTTCGGTCAGGCCCATGGCATAGTAATAAGACCGATGAGGCGCCGATTTCGGGCCTTCGGTTACATAACGACTGACCAGTTTTGATTTATCCCACACCATTTTATAAACCTCCGGTTTTCTTTCGCATTATGAATTAGGTTCGGCTGCTTTTTTCTCGCGCTGATATAACAGATCGTCGATCACATTGCGGATTTCGGCAGCATTCGCCAGATAGCGGATATAGGAATAACGGGAACCGACACCGGTTAAAACCACCGTCCCGTAATTCAATATCTGTCCGGTGATCGTGCGCTGGATTTCGACACTTTCCACGCGTTCCAGACGCACCTGTACCGTGTCCACTTTCAGCAACCCCGAACGGAAGAAAATGCGTTCATTGGTCACGATCAATAACAAAAATTTGCTGAGCAAGGCCGCATAGATGAAAGACAAAAGCGCCACGATCCCCATGAACACTGCCAACTGAATGGCAATCAGTCCGAGCAGAAGCGCAAACATCAGCACCGCAAAAGACTTCCAGTAAATCCCTTCCGAAATGCGACCTTTAATCAGGACTTTTTCACCCTCACGCAAGGCCCCTGGTAAATCACGATCATTTCTAGATTCTTTTCTCGCCATGTTTCACCCCTCGGAATGTAATTGGAATTTTGGTTAGATATTTATATCGTCCTTGCTTTCTCGATGGCCCGCCTAAAACGGATCGGTTCGGCCAGGTTGGGCATGATGATTTCGCCGACCCCCATGCCATGAATAATCAAACGCCCGAAATCAAAAATACGTCCCCAGAATGATTGCTGGACGGAAATACTTTCAATGCGGTCGATATTCATTTCACCGACGCTACGCGCGATCAATCCGCGTTTGTAGACAAGCCGGCTATTGGTCACGGCGATTTCCGTGGTGACTTTGATGACCAACATCTGCGTAAATTTCAACACTCCCATCAGGAATACGAGCAACGCAAATAGTTTGATGACCGGATGCAGCTTCATCACAATATGGAAGATACCATCCGTCAATGACAGTTGGTCAACCAGCATTTTATCGGCAATCCCTGATGGCAGATATTGGATCAACGATGCAATGGCGAGCAACAGGCTGACCGAAAAGAACAGCCCCCAGACAATGTTGAGAATAGCCTGCACATCATAGAACCAATGAAATTTGGCGATGTAGATCAACCGCTCTTCAGGGCCCAGGGATTGCTGAATATAAAGCACTTAGTCATCTCCCAGAGAGATGCCCAAAGCACGTGCCGTATGAACCAGAGACGAGTTGACATCAACCGCCTGATAGGCCGCAATCGCTGCCTCAATCGGCACATCGACCACTTCACGGTTTTTCCAGGCCACCATACGGTCAAATTTACCTTCGGAAATCAGATCGACGGCGCGCACGCCAAAGGCGGAGGCCAGCAATCTGTCATTATAGGTTGGCTGGCTGCCGCGCTGGACGTGGCCCAGCACCGTTACCCGCGTTTCTGAACCGGTCGCACGGAAAATCTGGTCACCGATATAATGACCGATACCGCCGTAACGCAATTGTCCATCGCTGAATTTTTGTTGCTGCGCATCGCCTTCCATCGTTTTGACGGCTTCCGATACAACGACCAACGCAAAATTACGCCCACCGGCTTTGACTGCGGCAATCTTCTTGGCAATGCTGTTGATGTTATAAGGGATTTCAGGAATCAGGATGACATCTGCACCGCCCGCAATACCCGCGGTCAATGCGATATGTCCGGCATCACGGCCCATGACTTCCAATACCATGGTACGGTCATGCGAGGCCGCGGTCGGTTGCAGCCTGTCCAGCGCTTCGGTGGCAACAGCAACAGCCGTATCAAATCCGATCGCGGATTCGGTTTCGCCGATATCGTTATCAATGGTTTTCGGAATGCCGACCATACGGATGCCGCCCTGCATCGCTAGTTTGCGCAAAATCGCAAAACTGCCATCGCCGCCGATACCAATGACGGCTTCGATACCCAAAGTTTTAAACCCGTCGATAATTTCCTGCGTCCGGTCTTTGATGGTTCCGTCAGGCATCGGATAAGCGAAGGGATTGCCTTTGTTAGTGGTTCCCAGAATGGTGCCGCCCATGCGCATCACATTGTTATCGAACATGGATGGTGTCAGAACCCGATATTGCAACGGGTCTTGCAACAGCCCGGCCGTTCCGTCCAGAATTCCGTAAATTTCCCACCCCAGCAAATCTGCCCTGTGTACTGCTGCCCGAATAGCTGCGTTCAAACCGGCGCAATCGCCACCACTTGTTAAAATCCCAATTCTTTTTTTCATTTTGCCTCGAATGTATTGATCTGCATCTTTGAAGAAGATTATACCATACTGATTCCATTCAGGAACGTAAATGCCCCCCTCCAAACATTCTCAAAAAATCTTCAACAAAGTTTAACTTACATAACGGTAAAATATCTGCTATAAATCTTGAAATTTTAAGAATTGGCCCTGTTTTACATGATTGACGAAGATTCCCTGCGCGAACAGCTTGAAGAGCATTCCNNAGAAGAGCATAAACGCGAACATAAATCACTTGATGAGCAAATTAACCAGCTAAGCCGCGGCGGAGCTGTGGATTTTTTGACGATTGCCAAGCTGAAAAAGGAAAAACTACGTCTCAAAGACTGTATTTCGCGCATCGAAAGTATGCTGATTCCAGATATTATTGCCTAAACCTGTCACATGAAGGATGTCAAAATGAGCGAATCAGATCCTCATCCCCTCGTCGGTATTATTATGGGGTCTCAATCAGACTGGGAAACCATGCAAAATGCTCATGAAATTCTGCATACGCTGGGAATTCCCCATGAAACCCGCATCGTATCCGCCCATCGGACACCAGATCGCCTAATGGATTATGCAAAGACAGCAAAATCCCGTGGTTTAAAAGTCATTATCGCAGGGGCCGGCGGTGCTGCGCACTTGCCCGGTATGGCGGCTGCCCTGACCCCTCTTCCCGTGTTGGGCGTTCCGGTCGAAAGCCATGCCTTAAAGGGAATGGACAGTCTTTTGTCCATCGTGCAAATGCCGGGGGGAATCCCCGTCGGTACATTGGCCATCGGGAAAGCCGGCGCGGTCAATGCCGCACTTCTGGCCGCCGCCATTCTGTCCCTCAACGATAACGGTCTTGCCACGCGCCTTGATGAATTCCGCGCTAACCAGACCCATTCCGTGGCCGACACTCCCAAATAACCCTTGATGACCCTTTATATGCGGGATTGCGTCTGGCTATCATAAACCAGACCGGTCGGCTGTGTTGAATGTAATATCATCAAGGGGCCAAGTGCTGCACTGACCTTTTCCAGTACCGGCGAAAGGCCGATTTTTTCGGACAGCATCATCAGGAATAATTCCATCGGGTCATCGGTTGACGGCAGGTAAACCAGATTCAAATTGTCGCGTGATGTGACGTGATTGGCAGCAGCCAGATCATCCAGCACCTTATCCATGCCGCCAATTTCATCGACCAGCCCGATCGCCAAGGCCTGACGCCCCGTATAGGCCCGCCCCTTGGCAATTTTCTCGACTTGTTCAGGGGATAATTTGCGTCCCTCTGCCACGCGCTTGATAAAATAATCATAAATATTATCTAACGAGGCTTCGAATTGCGTTTGCTCCGACGCCGTAAAAGGCGTGTTGAAAGATAACATGCCGGAATTTTCGCCATATTGAACCGTTTCCCAACGCACATGGAGTTTATCCCACAATCCTTGCAAATCCAGCTTCCCGCCCACGACGCCGATTGATCCGGTCAAGGTGGAATTCATGGCATAGATGCGGTCAGCGGGGGTTGCGATCCAATATCCGCCCGATGCCGCAAGACCGCCCATCGACACGATCACTTTTTTCTTCTTAATCGTTTTCGCCCATATGATAGCGCGGTGAATGGTTTCGGACGCAGTCGGGCTGCCGCCCGGGCTATTGATACGCAGGATGATGGCGCGGACAGCATTATCATGTGCCGCATCTTCGATTGCCGAGACGATATCATCCGCGCCCGCCATTTTATCACCAACCCCGAACGGGGATGATTTAGCCGTACCGCTGATAATCATGCCCTCAATGGGGATGATGGCAATGGTGGGGGCTTTGCTTTTGGACAACATAGATGATTCCAATGCCTTGCGTTTCAGGACGGAAGCATATTTTTCCATGGTCACGAATTTCACGTCCGTGAATTTTTTCTGGAGAGTGTCCAGCATCACATCTTCGTAATTCAATTGATCGATCAATCCTGATGCCAATGCCGCATTATCGGTCAGGAAACCTTGATCCAGCAAACCATCGAATGTCTGGGACACTTGCTTGCGCGATGCCTTAATCGGTTCAACCAGTTGGCCCGCCAGATCACCGACCAGAGACTCCATCGACTCCCTGCTCGCGGCACTCATTTTATTGGAGGTCAGATGCTCCATCGCATTCTTATATTCCTTGCGCTGGAAAAACTGGGCTTTGACGCCATAATCCTGCATGGCGTCTTTGAAAAAGGGCACCTGCATCTGAATGCCGCCGATAGCAACATTTCCAACCGGCTGCATCCAGATTTCATCAAAGGCGGTTGCCAGATAATAAATGCCCAAACCATATCCGCCCTCGCCATAGGATTCGGAAAAGATAACAGATTTTTTACCTGCTGCCTTAAATCGTAAAACAGCATCACGAATAGATTGCAACTGCGTCAGATTATA
>DMIT01000152.1 GCA_003452275.1 Rhodospirillaceae bacterium
TTGCGCATGGCGATGCAGCCGTCTGTCCAGTTTTTATCGAGACGTTGGAAGAAGCCGGACAGGCCACCACGATCACCATGGATACCTACATTTCCTCCCGCGGGCACACCCAGTTTTTTGGCGCGGGCGCGGTCATCATCATTGGGATAGGAAATATTCAGGAATTTTTGAAAATGCTTGCTCGGATGCTTGTCATCAATGAAATAGGTCCCCTCCGGCGTTTTTTCGTCTCCTTCGCGCGTTTTGGTTCCGTACGGGTCGGCGCCAAAGGCAAGGATAGGATAAGTCTTGATAATACGCCCCTGCTTCCATAGGGACATCACACGGTCGGACTTTTGCACGATAATATAGTCAACCGCGACATCCTTGCGTTCGGGAGTGGCTATCGTTGCGGACGGTGGAAGAGCAATAGATGTTGCATTCTGGGATACGACATAAGGACGCGCAGACCTATCAGCCTCGCAAGCCGTTAGCCCCATGAATAGGACAGATAGCACACAGAATGCATAAAGACGGGACATCATGGACAAGACTATGCAGGCTTGGAAAGCACATGATTGATGGTTTTCGCCAGCTTTTCAAAATCAACCGGTTTTTCCAGATAGGATGTGGGGTTGAGATGATCGACAGAATGCCTGTCACGCGGATCAGCAAGGGCTGTCAGGAAAATAAACGGCAAATTGTTATATTGCGGATAAGCCCCGCGCAGACGTTCCAGAAATTGATAACCTGACATAACCGGCATAGCGCGGTCACAAATCACCAGATCGGGTTCGACCGATTGCAATTTATCCAATCCCTCTTGTCCATTACGTGCCAATTCCACCTTATACCCGCGACTGGTCAATTCGTCATTCAGGATATGGAGGAGTTCACGTTCATCTTCAACGATCAGGATTGTTTTTAAAGCTGGGGCCATTTTCGAATCTACCTTTTCAAGTTTTAGATGTTAATGTTTTACGGTCATTGCCTCAAGAGGAAGATTGACGGGAAGAGTTAAAGTGACAACCGTTCCTTTGTCCACTTCACTCTGCATCTCGATTTTGCCCTTATGGACATGGACAAGATCATTGACCAGAGACAGCCCCACCCCCGATCCGGGAATGCCGACGGATGTCGATGCCCTGAAAAACCGCTCAAAAACGCGTTTTAATTCATCCTGCGGAATGCCGACCCCGTTATCTTCTATCTTGATTATGACCATATCCCCTTCTACAAACCCAGAAATGCTAATTTGGGGTTCATCATTAGGGGTATATTTGACGGCATTGGCCAATAAATTGGTCAGAACAAGCGTCAAGATTTTACGATCCAGATATAATGTGTCCGGCAACCCATCCAGATTCAGAATCATTTTATGACTGCGCGCTAAATCGGCCTGCTCGCTGCAAAGCTGCGAGATTAATTCTTTCAATGAAAATTCTTCGATATGAATATCCATCTTGCCTGTTTTCAACAGATTGGATGATAAAACAGCCTCCATCATACTGACGGTACGAGATACGGCACTGCGGATTGTTTTTAAACGACGTTTGGTTTCCTCAACCGGCAAATCATTGATACGACGCTCAATGATCTGGGCATTGCCGTCAACAATCGCTAACGGCGTCCTGAATTCATGACTGACCATACTGATAAACTGTTTTTGCAGACTGCTGGCCTCTTGCTCTGCGGCCAATGCGCGCTCCAATTGCTCCTGTTTTTCGGCCAATGCCTTTTCCTGCCGCTTATAGGCGGTAATATTGGTGGCCGAGACAATCGTTCCCTGCCCGCCCGGCAAATCAACCGCTGTCAGGCGGAGATGCGTGCCATTATCCAGATTAAATTCATGTTCGCCTGATAACCGCATCCAGAAATCTGCCGATTCCTGATAGCGCGGGTCATCGGGCATAACCCCCATTTCTTCGGTGACAGCCTCGAATACTTTTTGGACAGGCGTTCCGCGTACGAAGGTTTCGGCACTCGCGGGGTTTATTTCCAGATAATGCTCGCTCACGTAAAAAATCCGGCGCTGCCTGTCAAACACGATAAAGGCATCGGCACTGACTGACAGGAATCCCAGAAATGTTTCATATTCATCTTCCTGTAACCGCGCATTCAGACGCATCATGCCTTTTTTAAGTTTATGCAGGAAGATTTTATGAAATTCATTGCTATCGAAAATCTCCAGATTATAAATCGCATCGAACTTGGCTGATAATATATGTAGGCGTTGGCGGATATCCTGTTCGGGCGTAATGGCGACAATATCGGCAACCACCCCTTTGATCTCGCTTAAATCTTCGGCCAGTTTAACATTTTCGTCCAGATTATTCTGGACAATCACAAACACCACGGCACTGCCATAGGCCTCGTTATATAATTCCTCGGGGGTTTTGGGGTTGCTGATCTGGACGTCATAACCTGGGATAAATGTCCAGATAAGCTTGGTCAGGGTACGATTCTCGTCATCTCCGTAAATCGAGATGATCGGAACGGAATTTTTACGTAAATTAACGGGTGAAAAGAAGCGCTTGGATGTCATTTTGCTACTTTAACCGTCATTTCTTGACAAAAGATAAAGGAATCGACTATAAGCACCCATCAAACTTAAAAAGGGCCTCAATCAAGAGGTCATTTGACAATAGAAGCAAAGGTTAAACATTATGTTTGCAATTATCCGTACCGGAGGAAAACAGTACAAGGTGGCACAAGACACCTACCTCCAAGTTGAAAAGCTGGACGCCAATGTCGGTGATAAAATCCAGATTTCCGAAGTCCTGATGGTTTCCGATGGAACCACAACAACTGTTGGCGCACCTATCATTAATGGTGCCGTTGTAACTGCTGAAATTCTGGAACAAGGCCGCGCTGAAAAAGTGATTATTTTCAAAAAACGCCGCCGTCAGAATTACCGTCGTAAAAACGGTCATCGTCAGCACCTGACCACCATCAAAATCACAGGCATCAAAGCTGCTTAATATTGGCAGTCGCAAACGAAAGGAATTAAATTATGGCACACAAGAAAGCTGGCGGTAGCTCTAGAAACGGTCGCGACACCGCTGGTCGTCGCCTCGGCGTTAAATGTTTCGGTGGCGAAAATGTTATCACTGGTAACATCATTGTTCGTCAACGCGGTACAAAATACAAACAAGGTAAAAACGTCGGTATCGGTAAAGACCATACCCTGTTCGCCCTGTTGGATGGGAATGTCCTGTTCACACGCGATGACAACGACAAAGTCGTTGTAAATGTTGTCCCGTCAAACGATGTACCTGCTACAGCGGTTGCTGCGGAGTAATATCTTTTGATCATAAAGATTGAAGCCCGCCAAGAATACAAGGTGGGCTTTTTCTTTAATCAATTCTTCTTAAGTCCTCCCCCTTGACGGGGGAGGATCTAGGTGGGGGTGCCACCACAAGTAAAATAGAAAAGAAGTAAAAATGAAATTCTTAGACCAAGCTAAAATCTATATGCAATCCGGGGATGGCGGCGCGGGATGTTGCTCGTTCCACCGCGAGAAATTCATTGAATATGGCGGGCCGGACGGTGGCAATGGCGGGCGCGGCGGCGATATTATTATCGAATGCGTCAAGGATTTGAATACGTTGGTTGACTTCCGCTATACCCAGCATTTCAAGGCCGAGAAAGGTCATCACGGTATGGGGCGCAACCGTACAGGTGCCGCAGGACAAGACCTTGTGGTGCGTGTTCCTGTCGGCACCGAAATCTTGTCCGAAGACAAGGAAGAAGTGCTGATGGATCTGACCACCGCCGGCCAGCGTTTTGTGTTTCTCAAAGGCGGTGATGGCGGGTTTGGGAATGCCCACTATAAAACTGCCACCAACCAAGCTCCTGAAAAATTCACCCCCGGTTGGCCCGGACAAGAAATCGAAGTCTGGCTGCGCTTGAAACTGATTGCCGATGCAGGAATCGTGGGGCTGCCGAATGCTGGAAAATCAACATTCCTTGCTGCGTCCTCGGCCGCGAAACCGAAAATTGCCGACTATCCGTTTACAACGCTTCACCCGAATTTGGGCGTGGTCAAAATTGAAAATTATGACTTTGTGCTGGCTGATATTCCGGGCCTGATCGAAGGCGCGCACGAAGGCCATGGCTTGGGCGACCGCTTTTTGGGGCACGTCGAACGCACTGCCGTTCTGCTGCACCTGATTGACATCACTCAGGATGATCCGATGGAAGCCTATCACATCATCCGCAACGAACTTGCCGAATATGGTGAAGGTCTGGATGAGAAAGAGGAAATTATCTGCTTAAATAAAACAGATACCCTCGGCCCCGAACTGTCCGAAGACATTGCCGACCAATTCGAAGAAGCCATCGGCACACGACCGTATCTGATTTCCGGTGTCAGTGGTGAAGGTGTCCGCCCTCTCCTCTTTAAAATAGCGGACGTCATCAGAACAGAAAAACAACGTCGCGAAGACGAAGGAAAAGTAAAAGATGCATACACAGTTAACGCCGAAGGATATAATAGATAACAGCAAACGAATTGTTATCAAGATTGGCACCAATAGTATTATTGATGTTGAACAGTGGTTTGTCAAACGTGACTGGCTCCGGAAAAGCATAGAATCTTACGTTGATCTCAAGCGTGAATTCGGGATTGTATCCTCCGGTGCCATCGGCATGGCACGCGTTCAAATGCAGGGGCGCGCTCCTACGGGGTTAGATGAACGTCAAGCTTTCGCCGCTATCGGCCAGCCAAACCTCTTTGATATTTATAAATCAGAACTGGCACGATGCAACTTACGTGCGGCACAAGTCCTCTTTACCAAACATGACCTAACGACTGAACCGGGACTATCAACGACTCAAAATACTTTGGCAGCTCTACGCCGTCTTGAAACGGTTTATATCGCGAATGAAAATGATAGTGTTGCAAATGACGAAATCAAAGTCGGCGATAATGATAATCTGGGGGCATTAACAGCGATTGCCGATCGCGCAGATACACTCATTTTAATTACAGATGTAAATGGCCTTTATACCGCCAACCCGAAAACATATTCTGATGCACAACATATCCAGATTGTTGATACGTTGACTCCTGAAATCATGGCATTAGGTGGCGGGACAAATGGCGACCATGGAACAGGTGGCATGAAAACCAAATTGGATGCAGCCTTTGTGGCGGCAGCAAAAGGCATCAATACCATTATCGTAAATGGTGAAAGACCGGATTGCCTGACCAGCTTGTTCAATGGGGATTATTCCCACGCAACCTTTATCCCTTATACGGCTTATCCTCAGTCATCGCTCATGTTCCCGCTATGATTTGATGAGAACGCCATTCTTTTGAAGAACATATTCCAGCCGCCGCAATGCGGCTGTTTTGAGGGTCAATTCGGAAGATGAGGCACTGCCTTGAATAGAGATTTCAGTCAGGGTTGCGGTGTCCATGGCAGTAACCTTGACCAATGACCCGATGGAATGGAATTCAATCAGGACTTCACGTCCGTTCAGACCATTACCCTGCATGATTAGAAATCTGAATCATCCAGACTTGCCAGTCCGGTAAAGGATGTCTGGCTGGCCCAGAAGCGTTCCAGTTGTTTCATCGTGTGATTCAAATCGACCAGATCGGGGTTTTCAATGCCGATGGTCTTCAATTTATCTTCGTGTTTAATGAACATGTCATCCAGAGCTTTGCAAAGGTCTGTCCCTTTTGCCGTCAATTTAACGCGAATAGACCTCTTATCATGAACAGAGCGTTCCTGTGTAATATAGCCGTTCTCCGTCATTTTTTTGACGTTATAAGATACGTTCGACCCCAGATAATAGCCACGCAATGTCAGTTCGCCGACTGTCATTTCATCGCGACCAATATTGTGCAAAATCATGGCCTGGACGTTGTTAATATCCTGCAGGCTTTTTCGATCCAGTTCGGTTTTCACGACATCCAGAAAATAACGGTGCAGGCGTTCGATCAGTTGAATTGATTCAAAATATTGGGATGTCATCGGTATAAAACTCCATAGATAGTCAGTCAGAATGACGCATTACCAGAATAGTAACATTGCATTTTACCCCGTCAAAGGTAAATATCCCATAAACGCATTTTCCAAAATCACGACAATCCGAGAAATTCTAACTGCCAGACAAGATCAGCGTCATTCAAAGGATAATCTAGCCCGCCACGCGGGTAAATCAATTCAGTATGCGGGATTTTTGCCATATCCTGTTGCAATCGCAATGCAAAACGCATTGATAATCCCGCCTTCCAGCAAATGGCAACCACGGGTTTTGCTGCCCCCATGGCGAATATTTTGTCGATATTCTCTTGGCTGGTTTTCAAAAGCACCGCCAACCCCGCGCTGACGAATACCTTGTCACGCATTGATAAGGCATCATTAAAAACCTCATCATTTAATTGACCGGATTTATAAAGGCGCATAACACGTTGCTCGACGGTTTCATGTCCCGCCTGCCCCATATAATCCATACGGCGCTGAACCGTGGCAGAAACATCCTGCATCAATTCGGCATCAAAATCCGTACGTTCCATCAACACGTTGCGCACCGACAAATCCACAAATCCGACTAATGCGCGTACCAATTCGGGAGGCAATGATTTTTTCATCGCCACCGGTTTTTGCCATTCCGGATATTGTCTGGATTTTTCAACAATATCCCTAAGCGTTTCCAGCGAGATATCGGCACCTTTATTTTCCATCAATATGCGTCCGGCAGCGACGTCATTTGTATCAATGACCGCCTGTGACACAGGGGCCGCAATCATCGGGCGGGATGCCACCGCCTGTACCGCCCATG
>DMIT01000054.1 GCA_003452275.1 Rhodospirillaceae bacterium
GACCAGCAGGAGGCCATGCGCCAAATCTTGCGCATAAACATCGGGCGCGGACAGCCCCAATTCATTCAAATAGGCCGAAATCCTGACAAAATCTTTCAGTTTATGACCTGCGATGGCCCGTATGTCATCATCGGGGAAGGACTGAATCAAGATGGACGTCTTGCCTTTGGATTCAATGCGAAAGAATTTGCGTTGCGACCAATCACCGCTCACGGGGGTTTCCTGCGCACCGGCCCATCCCGATTTGCGCAAAAATTCCATCCGTTGGGCTTGAAAAAGGGGGCTACTCAAAGGCAAGACAGATTACCTTTTCTTATTGGTTTTGCTTTTGGCGGCCATTAATTTCAGCGCATTGACATGCTGCTGAGATGCAGCTTTCTTCCCCACACGCGGCGCGGCATCCTCTGCCCCGAATTTAGCAACATTATTCCCGCCTAATGCTTTGAGCAAATCCAAAGCGAAATCATTTTCTTTCTGGCCTTTGGACGGGGCTTTCGGTAAAGGCGGTAAATCTTCGAGCCTGTCTTTGTTGGCTTTCTGCTGGATGGCCTGACGACCGACCGCATGGGCCACGATTCCCGACAGATGGGGTTTGGACAAGGCAATTAACAATTCATTGTCTTCCAAGGCCTGCGCGGCGATCAAAGCCCGAGCCTTGGTTTCATTTCCCTTGGCTTTCGCCAACGCGTCCAGAACACATTTTTGCAGGTAGGATTGCGCCATGCCAACTCTCCATAGTGGTTAGAAATATGGTAACATGAATTGAGCCTATCACAAAGCGTAATGTGCCGAATCCTAAGAAAGCCTTGCCAGATCATGCGCGATGCCGCGCGCCCCCTTGACCCTGTCTTTGACACCATCCCATGACCTCAAAACGACCATTTTCTGGTCAGGCCGGATTTTAACCGTACTGAGGCGTTCGGATATCCATGCCAATAATTTTTCAGGATGAGGCGGTGTGTCGTTATGAAAGCGGATAATCGCCCCCTTCGGCCCTGCATCCAGCTGTATGACCCCTGCTTGTTTGCAATACATTTTGATCCGCACGATCTCCAGCAAATTTTCGACCTCTTCGGGCATTGTGCCAAAACGGTCAACAATTTCGGTTGCGAAACTGTCAATATCCTCGTCACTGGTCAAATCACCCAGACGACGATAAAGACTCATGCGGATACCAAGGTCAGTGATATATTTTTCAGGAATCAGAACCGACATTCCTAAGTTGAGCGTCGGACTCCATTCATGATCGGTCACAGCTTTTTTGTCGAATGCCCCACCCGCGCGACTTGCGGACACGGCGTCTTCCAGCATTTGCTGATATAATTCAATCCCGACTTCCTTGATATGTCCCGACTGGGCATCCCCCAGCAAATTTCCTGCGCCCCGTATGTCCAGATCATGGCTTGCCAACTGGAACCCCGCGCCCAGACTATCGAGCGTCTCAAAAATTTCCAGACGCTTTTGCGCATCTTCGGTCAGAATCATATTGGCAGGATATGTGAGATAGGCATAAGCACGTACTTTTGACCGACCGACACGTCCACGGATTTGATAAAGCTGCGACAAGCCGAACATATCGGCGCGGTGGATGATAATGGTATTGGCTGCCGGAATATCCAGCCCCGATTCAATGATATTGGTCGCCAACAAAATGCCGTATTGCCCGTCATAAAACGCATTCATACGGTCTTCCAGTTCTGTCGGGGTCATTTGCCCATGGGCCGTAATCACTTTGACTTCTGGCACTAATTCTTTCAGTTGCGCCTCTAAATCTTCCATATCCTTGATGCGCGGACAGACATAAAAACTTTGCCCACCGCGATAATGTTCGCGCAAGATGGCCTCGCGGATCACCAGCGGGTCATAAGGCATCACAAAGGTTCGAATGGCAAGGCGGTCAACAGGTGGGGTCGCAATCAATGACATATCGCGTACGCCCGTGAGGGCAAGCTGTAAAGTACGTGGAATGGGCGTTGCCGATAACGTCAAAACATGCACATGGCTTTTCAGTTCTTTAAGGCGTTCTTTCTGCTTGACCCCGAAACGTTGTTCTTCGTCCACAATGACCAATCCCAAATTGGCAAACCCGACATCTTTTGCAATAATGGCATGGGTGCCGACAACAACGCGCACAGAACCATCTTTCAATCCATCCTTGACCACTTTGGCTTCTTTGGAGGTCACAAGGCGCGATAATTGTTCGACACGCATTCCCATTTCGGCAAAACGTGTCTGGAAATTTTTGAAATGCTGGCGGGCCAGCAGGGTTGTCGGCGCGACGACAACCACCTGTGACCCCGATTGCGCGGCGACATAGGCCGCACGCAATGCGACCTCGGTCTTACCGAAACCGACATCCCCGCACACCAGCCTATCCATCGGTTTACCCGATTTTAAATCGACCAGCGTATCTTCAATGGCCCGCAACTGGTCTTCGGTTTCCTGATACGGGAAACGCGATACAAATTCGTTATAATGTCCATGGTCAATATCCAGAATTTCCGCTTCGCTCAGCAACCGTTCGGCGGCAATGGCCAGCAGTCCTTCGGCCATGACCATCAAATCTTTTTTGACTTTGGCTTTGCGTGCCTGCCACCCTGCCCCGCCCAGCTTATCCAGTTCGGTATTCCCGTCACTATTGCCGAAACGGGTCAGCAGGTCGATATTTTCAACCGGTACAAATAAACGGTCACCGCCGGCATAGGTGATTTTCAGGCAATCATGAAGCAACCCGCCGGCCTTTAATGTTTCCAGCCCTTCAAAACGTCCGACGCCGTGATCGACATGCACAACTAGATCGCCGACCGCCAAAGCCCCGACTTCCCGCAGGAAATTATCTGCCCGTTTTCGCTTACCCGATTTACGCGCCAGACGGTCTCCCAGAATATCCTGTTCGGTGATAACCGCCAGATCACCGGCAATAAACCCATGTTCCAGATGCAGAATGATGGCACCGACCTGCCCCGCTTTCAAGCGTGTCACCTGATGCCAGTTATCGACAGGATGCGGCATCCCCGCCCCGCCTTCGTCCATCATCACTTTCATGCGATCACGGGAACCTTGGGAATAACAGGCGATCAGAACTTTCCTGTTCTGCATCTGCAGTGATTGAATATATTTATGCAGTTCCAGAAATATATTGGATTGCGGCTGCATCCGGATATCGGCAAAGTCACGCGCGCGTCGGGCCACATTTTCGGTGACTTCATCGGGGGCCGCAAAAGACTGGATCACCGACGGATATGCATCCGCAATCAACGCCTGAAATTCATCTTCGAAAATAT
>DMIT01000121.1:0-13035 GCA_003452275.1 Rhodospirillaceae bacterium
GACCATGCGCCCGACATATAGATAGGTATCGGGGAAATTGACCAGTTTGACCAACGCCCTGATCTGGCTGTCATTGATATCGGTCAGCAGGACGACATCCCCCTGATTAGCGTTTTGCAAGACATAGGGAGGGAAATCTTTAATATCAAAATCCAGCCCTGCCCCGACTTCGTTGGACACGTCGCCGGACTGGTCGAAAATAATCACCTCGGTCAATCCGCGCAGCATGGCCTGAGTCTGCACGAATTTGGAAAAGCCCTGAGGGTTGACGATCGATAAAGTTGCTTCGTTATCCAGATCCTTGGCCATCGCCATAATGTCGGCGCGGATCACCTGATGATGTTCGCGCAGGTAGGATTCCGCCACCGCCTGAGATTCATTAACCGCCGTTTTCACGCGATCACTGAACCATGTCTGGACGCCGTAATGAAAAAAGAACAGTGAAAACACTGTCATGACAACGGCGGGAACCATCGCCAGCAATCCAAAGATATAGACAAAGCGCAGATGGAGACGCGCCCCCGGAATACCGCGTTTCCAGACATTATAAAGCAGAATGACACGACGCGCGATCAGGACGCCCAGAATGCCCAAGGCAACCAGGTCGATATTCAATAGCCAGATGACTGCCGTAGAATTATTCCCGAAGGGCGGCGCAGACCGTAAGGCGGCATAGGTGGCCGAACATAAAATGATCGCAATCGACACCAGAATAACAGCGGATTTTTTATCCCATGACGCGCCAAGCCGTCTGAGGGTTCGGGCGGAAAGCCGATAGCGGGAAGAAATTGTCAAACTGTTGCGCATAAGGGTCAAAATATCACTGTTCAGCACAAAAAAAGCAAGCTAAACCATACATATGAACGAAAATACCCCCTTTTCAGACAGAGGCGATTGTACCGTCATTATCGTGGCGGCGGGAAGCGGTGCCCGTTTCGGGGACAGCCTGCCCAAACAATACCATCAAATTCATGGCCGGACTGTGCTGCACCACACAATCCGCAAATTTGCAAACCATCCGGCAATAACGCGCATTCAGGTTGTGATTGCCGACGGGTTTCAGGATCTCTATGCCGATTCCGTATCAGGGTTTGATAACATCCTGCCCCCCGTCATCGGTGGCGCGACACGTCAGGCGAGTGTTTATAATGCGCTGTCGGCCCTTTCGCTGACACCCGATGATATCGTCCTGATTCATGACGCGGCGCGCCCCTGTGTCACGACGGAGTCAATCGATGCCCTGATTGATTCCTTAAAAACACATCAGGCCGCAAGCCTTGCTATTCCGGTCAGCGATACCATCCGCAAATCAAACGCCGATAGATTGGCAGGTCATATTGACCGCGACGGGCTATACGCCATGCAGACGCCGCAAGCTTTTCATTTCGGCGTTATCCGCTCCGCGCATGAAAAATTCAAAACAGAAAATTTTACCGATGATACGTCTCTGGTCAGTGAAATGGGCATCCCCGTATTGATTGTGACCGGACATCGCGAGAACATTAAAATTACAACCGCCGAGGATTTGATGATTGCCGCCAAATATTTACAACCATCCCCCCTGATCCCGCGCACAGGGCTAGGGTTCGATGTCCATGCTTTCGGGGCCGAGGCCGCGACCATTCGCATCGGCGGGATCGATATTCCGCATACCCACCGCTTAAAGGGCCATTCGGATGCCGATGTCCTGCTGCACGCGATCACCGATGCGCTGTATGGCGTGATTGCCGATGGTGATATCGGCAGCCATTTTCCACCGAACAACCCCGCTTATAAAGGGAAAGACAGCGCCTTTTTTCTGGAAGAAGCCGTAAAAGCGGTCAACGAAAAAGGCGGGCGCATCGTCCATGTTGACAGTGTCATCATGTGCGAAGCCCCGAAAATCGGCCCGCACCGTGATGCCATGCAAAAGCGCGTTGCGGATATCCTGCACATTTCCCCGACCCGTGTCAGTATCAAGGCCACCACGACCGAAGAATTGGGGTTCACCGGCCGCCGCGAAGGCATCGCCGCGCAAGCCATCGTGACTGTTCTGCTACCGGATGAGGATGACTATGACATTTAAAGAGATCAAAGCCGCCATCGAAAAATCGGGCGCAGACTACTTGCTGAAATTCAAAGACCATTATCATCAGAAAGACATCGAACGCGACAAATTTATCGCGGCCCTTGACCATAAATCTTTTGATTTTCAGATTGCGACATGGTTCGGGTCAGGTCTGATGATCCCCGCCCCCGGGACATGGGGCACTGTGGGCGGGCTTTTATTCGGTCTGTTGTTATGGTCGTTTACCAATGGTTTCATTATCTTTTTATCTGCCGTTGCCCTGTTTATTTTGGGGTTAAAAGTAGTAGCAAATATTGAAAAACAACTAAACTCCCATGATCCGTCCTTTATCGTGATCGACGAGGTTGCGGCCATTCTGTTGGTCTTGTCTTTTAATTCCCTGATCCTGTCATGGCTGTCGGCTTTTGGCAGTCATGGTTACCTGTCATTCATTCTCAATGTCGTGACCTTTATATTGTTCCGCTATTTCGATGCCAAAAAACCAGGATTTATCGGGGTCATAGACCGTGAAACCAAAGACGAATGGGGCGTGATGATGGATGATATCATGGCCGCCCTGTATACAATCGGCGTGACCATTTTATTATGTGTCGGCGTCAATTTCCTGTTCCTGATCGCGGGGTAGATGATGCTATCGCTTATACAGGCCGCCAGCGAAACATTACGTGCCCGCCAGATGAAACTGGCCACGGCGGAGTCTTGCACCGGTGGCATGATATCTGCGGCCTTTACCGATCTGGCCGGTTCATCCGTTATTTTCGACCGCGGCTTTGTGACCTATTCCAACGAAGCCAAAATGGCGATGCTGGGCGTATCCCCCGCGACATTGGAATCTTTCGGCGCGGTCAGNNGAACACACCGCCAGAGAGATGTGCGAAGGTGCCTTGAAACACAGTCTGGCCGATATCGCGATTGCCGTCACCGGTATTGCGGGGCCATCGGGGGGAAGCGCAGAAAAACCTGTCGGTCTGGTCTATATCGGCATTGCCCGAAAAGACGGGGGCAGCGAAATTTTCAGGCATGTCTTTGCAGGGGACAGGGGTTCCGTCCGCCAGCAAACGGTGGAAGCGGCCCTGAACCACCTCATGGATATTATTTCGTAGCCATGAATTTGATATCGGGATTTTTATCCTGCGTATCGTTCAAATGCCACGCATTCCGCGCCATAAAGACAGGGTCGCCGTCATGATCCACCGCCATCGCCCCACGATTATTATCGAGGAAGGATTTTAATTTGGCAGCATCGTCACTCATCACCCAGCGCGCGGTATAAAGGCTGGTTGCTTCCAACTTCACCGGCAGATTATATTCGGTGCGGATACGGTCGGCCAGAACGTCAAATTGCAACATCCCGACCACCCCGACAATCCATGAATTATCGAGAAGGGTTTTAAAGACACGCGCCACGCCCTCTTCCGCCAATTGCTGAAGGGCGTTGCCCAGATGTTTGGCCTTTAACGGGTCTTCGGACACAATGCGTTGCAGATATTCAGGGGCGAAAGACGGGATACCCGTGAATTTCAGTTTTTCGCCTTCGGTCAGTACGTCACCGATGCGTAAATTTCCGTGGTTGGGAATCCCGATAATATCACCGGCATAGGCGTCTTCGACCATTTCGCGGTCTTGGGCAAAGAACATCAATGGCGAATGGATGACCATCTGTTTTTCACTGCGCGTATGAAACAGTTTCATGCCGCGTTTGAAATTACCCGAACAAATGCGCGTAAAAGCAATGCGGTCACGGTGTTTCGGGTCCATATTGGCCTGAATTTTAAAGACAAAACCTGTGACTTTGGCTTCATGCGGATCAACAACGCGGTCAGCCGTTTTTTGCGAGCGCGGGGCCGGCGCGAATTTGCCGATCCCCTGCAATAATTCATTGACCCCGAAATTATTGACGGCGGAACCAAAAAACACAGGAGTCATATGTCCGCCCAGATAGCTTTCGACATCGAATGGTGGACATACGCCGCGGATCATCTCAACATCTTCGCGCAGTTTGGCAGCTTGTTCGGGCGGCAGTTTTTCATCGATCAGTTTATCATCCAGACCGGAACAGGTAATGGTCGTTGCCGAGAGTGCCTCGCCTTTCGTGCGGTCGAATAAAACCAGTTCATCTTTCAACAGGTCATAACAGCCTTTGAAATCACGCCCCATCCCGATCGGCCATGAGGCAGGAGTCACCTCCATCTGCAATTTGTCTTCGACCTCATCCATCAATTCGAACGGGTCGAGGGATTCACGGTCCATTTTATTGACAAAGGTAATAATCGGGATATTTCGCAAGCGACAGACTTCAAAGAGTTTAAGGGTTTGCGTTTCGATCCCCTTTGCCGCGTCCAGAACCATGACCGCGCTATCGACCGCGGTCAGCGTACGGTAAGTATCCTCCGAGAAGTCTTCGTGCCCGGGGGTATCCAGCAGGTTATACGTGATATCGTTATAATCAAACGTCATCACCGAAGACGCGACGGAAATCCCGCGTTCCTGTTCGACCTTCATCCAGTCGGAACGGGCGCGGCGGCGGTCACCGCGGGCCTTGACCATCCCCGCGAGCTGGATCGCCCCCCCGAACAGCAACAGCTTTTCAGTGAGGGTGGTTTTCCCCGCGTCAGGGTGGGCAATAATCGCAAAGGTACGACGCCGTGATACAAAATTTTCGACAGGTGATGCCATTATATAATCAATTTTCCTTCAAAAGGGTTTGTCCCTTCGCGGTCTTCAACCTCAATCACCCAGATATCCGGATCACGGTCTACCGCGCGGCGAATATACGCATCTGCGTCACTTTCTGCAACCCGTTCTTCTTTGGTGGCCTTCATCCAGCCCAAAGTGCCGTCCATATCGCGGATTTGGGTCAAAAGCAGCGAAAAACCGTCCAAAAGATTAATTTTCAGGACAACCGTACCGGCGGCAAAGGCCCCCTTATTGAGGATATAATATCCCTGCCCCCGTTCGTTCAAACGGCGTAAATGGGCATCAATCCAGATGGAAACGGGAATACGGGCATCCGTCATATTATGACTTTATTTTACGTCCGTATAAATCAAGGCGATGGTCGATCAGGTCATAGCCCAGATCTTTGGCAATCTGGATTTTCAGCTTTTCCAGTTCCTCATTCTTGAATTCGATCACTTCGCCTGTTTCCAGATCAATCATATGGTGGTGATGTTCGGTATTGGTATCATAACGGGCAAAAGTCTCGTTAAACTCGCGCTTGATAATCAAATCCATCTCTTCGAGAAGGCTCAGCGTCCTGTAAACGGTGGCGATGCTGATGGTCGGGTCAACCGCCTTGGCGCGTTCGAAAACGCTCTCGACCGATGGATGATCTTCTGAAGATTCCAATGTTTTCAAAATCACGCGACGTTGCCCTGTCATTTTCAGGCCAGCATCGGTACAGCGTTGTTCCAAAGTTTTCATAGAGGCAGAGTACCGCGAGTAAGACGCAAAATCAATATCGCTTATTGAACTGACGTCGGGGCTTCACTGGCTTTTAGCCCTGTACAGACACCTTTTTGACACTTCACTGTCATCTTGTTTTCCGGAGTATCCTTCCACATCGGGCAATCAATAAACGCCCCTGCCTGACGGGTGCAGATTTCAGACCGTTCTTTATGGAACTTATTTACGCCCAGAACCGGCCACCCGCAAGGATCTTGCGAAATCGTACAATCGTCATCGGTCACGCATTGATACCATTCAGGATGCTTCCCCTGACATTTTTGCATGACATCGTCATCAGCCGCATAGGCACCGCTCACGGCAACACATATTAGAAACACAGTCGGGAGAATAAATGTCTTCAGCATACTCAATATTCCTCTGTTAATAATATTCATAAAGCATCATTAATAAGACATGGCAATTTCCGGCCTGCGCAGTACACGGCGGCTAGGGAATGTGATGGTTACCACCGTTCCTTTGCCCACGTCTGAATCCAGATGCAATTGGCCTCCATGTAATTCTACCATAGCTTTGGCCAAAGGTAATCCTAAACCTGTGCCCGTCACCTCGCCCACCGCATGGGCGGTTTCATGGATTTGGCCGAAAGGTTCCAAGGCCTGCGGGATTTTATGCCGCGGCATTCCTACCCCCGTATCAGCCACACGTAATTCCAAATCCCCATCGCGTTTCAGGTGTCCGGAAATAGTGATATTCCCCCCCGCCTTACAGAATTTGACAGAATTACTGACCAGATTAATCAACACCTGCCGGATCAGTCTTTGGTCGCCGATCAATAACGGCAAATTCGGTTCCACCACTGACTGGATGGCAATATTCCCGCTAAAGGCACGCGATGCCATCATCCGTTCAACGGACAAAATGGTTTCATGGATATTGACCTGATGTTCGTCCAGTTCCACGCGTCCGGCTTCGATTTTGGACATGTCGAGAACTTCGTTGATGATCTCGAGCAAATGGCACGCGCTGGAATGGATATCACCCATATATTCTTCGTATTTCGGAATATTCAATTGACCGAATGTTCCATTCATCATGATTTCAGAAAAACCGATAATCGCGTTAAGCGGCGTACGCAATTCATGACTCATATTTGCCAGAAAGGCCGATTTCGCATGGTTGGCGGCATCCGCCTGATCTTTTGCCACGCGCAGGGACAATTCCATTTGTTTGCGCATGGTAATATCCATGATCGTCGTCACCTGAAACTTACGCCGTTGCGACAATTCCAGCGTGGCAGTGGTATATAGAGTATTGGCGATACTGCCGTCTTTTTTAATCAGCTTCATCTCGCCAGAGCTGCGGGTCGAGCTTTTCAAATATCTTTCATGATTATAGGCCGCGATTTGCTGTTCATCGGGACTGATAAGGACGACGAAATCCTCGCCCACGCTCTGTTCCCTCGCCCAGCCAAAGCTGCGCACAAAGCCGTCATTGACGCGCACAATGCGGCGGTTATGGTCGGTGACCACAATCCCCACGTTGGAGGCATCGAAAATAGATGTCATTAATGAAATCGCATCATCCCGTTCGCGTTGCAGGACAGAGTCATCAGATGAATCCGGTTGCGCCATCACATCCAGCAGCACGACATTGCCCGCCATATCCAGAAGCGGATTAATCCAGAAACCATATACGCGGATACCGCCCGGGAAGCTGGGCAAAGCATGAATACTGACCGGAACTTTTTGTTTGATGCAGACTTCGAAGGCCTGTTCAAAATGCCGCGCATTTTCGCTGTCCATAAATTCGGCGACTGAAAGCCCTAGAATAGCCTCTTCCTTACGGTTGAAATATTCCAGCCCCCGACGATTGATTTCCACTACGTGATAGTGCCCGTCCTTTCTCGCCTCGATCAGGAAACGCGGGACAGGCATAGATTCAAAAAGTGCTTTATGATCGACGACGATTCCGCCCATATTTAACCCAACACAAATTATGGGAATAAATCCCTTTTTTAACTCTCTACAATACACATAGAAAGGTTAATAGAGGCTAAATTGTTCCAAAAATACGGTCGCCCGCGTCCCCCAGACCGGGAACGATATAGGCATGGTCGTTCAAATGGCTATCCAGAGAGGCGGTAAAAATCTTAACGTCCGGATGTTTGGCATGGACAGTCCTGACCCCTTCCGGCGCAGATACCAAAGTCATCAGGGAAATTTTATTCTTGGCCACGCCGCGTGCAATCAATATATCGACCGCATGAACCGCCGAATTCCCCGTTGCCAGCATCGGATCAACGATAATAAATTGCCGGTCTTGTGGAACGGGTTTTGGCAGGCGCACCAGATATTCATGCGGTTTATGCGTTGCTTCATCCCGATATAACCCGACATGACCGATAATCGCATCCGGAAAAATGTCCAGCAGACCATCCACCAACCCCAGACCGGCGCGCAAAATCGGTACGACAACCGGATCACGCTCCACCAGAGTCGGCGCGTCCATTTCGATTAAAGGGGTCGTAATCTTACGAGTGGTCAGCGCCATTGATTCCGTTGCGGAATAGGCCATCAGCATAGAAATTTTTTGCAACAACGACCGAAAGTCGGAAAAGGAACAATCCCTATCGCGCATTTTGGTCAGCTTATCCTGAACCAGCGGGTGATCGACAATAAACAGGTTCGGAAATTCAGGGAGTGTTTTCATGGAGCACACAGAGTTTAAGAGGTTTCTTTCAAAGATTTCAAATACTGGTTCAACGGCGAGATTTCTTCATACTGCTCGGCAATACTGTTTTCACCGGTAGAAATTTTTTTCAATTGTTTTTTGACAACATCAATCAACTGCGGAATCGAGTCACCTGGCACCGGTTCGGCGACAATAGAGGACATGGTGAAATGAACATCCGGATTGGCTTTGACAATATAATTGAGACGCGCCACAAATTTAAGCCCGCCGTTATTGTCGGAATGTTTAAGGCTGGAGATAAATTCTCCGTCCGCAGTGATATAGGCATCATCGAAACTGCGGATGGTTTTTTGGACGGCCTTCGCCGCCAGAATAATATTTTCGGTTTTCTGTCTTTCTTCTTCGCCGTCGATCCGCGACACCACAAAACAGAAAGGTTGCCCGCGGCGCGAACGTCTTTCCAGTTCGCGTTCCAGATCGGGAATCATTTTTTCCTGCGTAAACAAACCGGTTAATTCATCAATTCCGAAATCGGCAAGCAATTGTCCATGTTCAAGTTTTTGCAAAGCTGTCTGGAAATTTTCAAATGTCGCCAGAAAAATTTCCATAGCGTCCTTTGACGGTTTTGCCTCTGTATTCAAAAGCTTGCTCGCCAGTTCATGCAAAATCCCCTGACTGTCCAGAATGCGCGACGGGATCTCAATTCCACCATCGGTCACATTTGCCAGTAATTCAGGAAATACGATTTGCTTGCGGGAGGCAGCTTCATCATATAAGGAAGACAATATTACCTGCGATAGCCACGCAGCATAATCATTTTGAAGAGTCGCTAGAAAATGAATGTCTTTTTCCTGTATCATATCAGGACTATAGCCGAAAAGACGCTATTCTGGAAGCCACTCTTTTTTGAGCTGCGCCAGCGCACTAGGCTCCCCCGAACGTAACGCCGCGCGAATTTCGCGCATCAATTTGGCAAGAGTGGCCACGTTATGCTGGCTGACAATCTGGAACGCCAGCATCTCGCCCACTTTGAACAGATGGTGGATATAGCCCTTGGTGTAATAACCCGACGTATATAATCCGACCGTTTCATCCAAAGCCGATTGATCGTCTTTATATCTTGAATTCAGAATATTGATATAACCTTTCGGCACGCCTTTCATCAATACGCGACCATGACGCGCTTCGCGCGTCGGGGTGACGCAATCGAACGTATCCATCCCCTGCTTCACGCCCTCGAAAATATCTTCGATCTTACCGATCCCCAGCAAGTGGATCGGACGCTCAGGATGGAGACGCCCCGGAAGCCATGACAGGATTTCATAGAAGTGAACTTTGGTGCCACCGAGACATCCGCCAACGGCCGTTCCGAAATACGGTCGGCTCATGACGTAGTCAGCACTTTCTTCGCGCAGTTCACGATAAACACCGCCCTGCACCACACCGTATAAACCTTGGGTACCATCATGGTCTTTATGAAACGCAGTCAGAGAACGGTCACCCCAACGGTGGCTCATCTGCATGGAATTTTCAGTATATTGGCGATCAGCACTATGTGGCGTGCATTCATCCATCTGGACGATCAGATCCGCCCCCAATTTACGCTGGATATCCATCGAGATTTCAGGATTCAAACGGCAAATGCTTCCGTCTTTATAGGACTTGAAAATCGCGCCCTCTTCTTCGTCGATCTTAATCAGGGATTTACCGCCCACGCGCCCTTTGCCCTTGATTTCATCCGCGCCAGTCCCCGTCCCTAACGAGAAAATCTGGAACCCGCCGGAGTCAGTGAGCATCGGGCCATCCCAACCGCAGAATTTATGCAGCCCGCCCATTTTCTGAACCAGTTCCGGCCCCGGTTGGATATAAAGATGGTAGGTATTGGATAACATGATATCCGCCCCCGCCTCACGCAATTGATGCGGGTGGAGATTGCGGACGGCTGCCTTTGTCCCCACGAAAATAAAATTGGGGGTTTCAATGGTACCATGTGGTGTTTGCAAACGCCCGATACGGGCATGAGACGCAGGATCGCGATGCGTCACTTCAAATCCGAAATTCGGGTATTCTATTTTGGTATTAAATTCCATGGCACTCTCCACATATATCAACACCGGCCTTATAGCCGGTGTGAAGAATTCATTCAATGAATGATTAAAAACTAAGCAGCTTTCGCAGCAATCGCTTTTTCTACTTTTGCTTTCACAGAGTGAAGCACTGGATCCAATTTAGATACTGGAGTATCCAGCAGGAATTTGTCGAAACCACCTTTGTGGTCAAGAGTACGAAGACCAGCAGTGGATACGCGGATACGAACAGTTACGTTCAATGCTTCGCTGAAAACACTGGTTTCCTGAATGTTCACATTGAACACACGGCGGGTTTTGCGTTGAGAGTGGGATACGTTGTTCCCGCTCATTAATTTTTTACCGGTAATCTGGCACTGACGGCTCATAATCTTATTCCTTCATATTCTATCGCGAATCTTGTCAAACGCTTGGAGCAAAGCTTGGGGGAAATTAGTGCATTTCAGAGGCTGCCGTCAAGTATTTAATATCACTTTTCCTGAAAATCACTGGAAAGACTGGGCGAAAAGCTTAAAAAATCAATGTATATAAGATTTTTCTGGAATTGACCCATTCGGCATGATTATGATAATTATCAAGAAAAACACAAAAAAACAGGGAAATCATGCAATATATATTTGCCACAGCCTCTCAGGGCGGTTCCGTTCAAGCCTACCCTTATCAATTGGCTATTTGTCTTCCAGAATCCAAAAACGGCTGGTTATTAAATGGCACCGCTTGCAAAACCGCAGAGGATTGGCTGGATGCTGCAAGACGACAATTGCTGAGGCTCGGCATTCAAAACGTCCAATGTATATCGCTTCCTGCGGACAAAACCCGAAAAGAGGCCTTTAGATTTCATTTTTTCTTTGACCAGGAAGCCCAGTTATTCCAATTTCAGATAGCTAGCACGCCAGACCGAAAAGGGAATTTTGTACGCAAGCTTACCGCAGATACGCCCAATCAATCCACTTATCAGGAAAGAAGCCTTTTAAGGTTTTTAAAGACAAATGAAATTCTCCATGGGTTGAGCAGAGAAGATCCCAGAAGACTTCTCATCATGACGTCTTCGACACATGACGACCTAATTATTGCCATGGAAATCGCCAAGAAAAGTTTTGATATGAGACACCAACCAAAAGATACACCTAAGATACCCTATCTCTGTCTTCCTGCACACACTGCCAAATGAGATGATAAGGCCAAACAAAAAAACGAGCCGAATGGCCCGTTTTTTTATCTTGTCTGGTTATTCACCATCACCCATCAATTCGTCCCAACGCTCAGACGGGCACATGCCGACGATATTTGCGCCGCAATCGACATAGTGGATTTCGCCTGTCACTGCGGATGAAAGGTTGGACAGCAAGTAAACGCCTGTATTCCCCAATTCTTCCAGATCGACATTGCGTTGGAGTGGAGAGGATACAGCACTATATTTAAATGTCTTACGCGCCCCACCGATGGCAGAACCGGCGAGAGTACGCATCGGGCCAGCAGAGATGGCATTGACGCGGATATTATCCTGCCCCAGATCCATGGCCAGATAACGAACGGAGGATTCAAGGGCCGCTTTGGCAACGCCCATCACGTTATAAAATGGCATAACTTTTTCTGCGCCGAAGTATGACAACGTAATGGCAGAACCACCATCTTTCATCAGTGGTGCCGCACGTTTCATGACAGCCGTGAAGGAATAACAGGAGATATTCATGGAATTAAGGAAGTTTTCCAAAGTCGTATCAACGTAGCGACCTTTCAATTCTTCTTTATTCGAGAAGGCGACTGAATGCACCAGAAAATCAATCTGCCCCAGTTCTTTTTCAATCACCGCAAAGGCATGATCGAGAGAGGCCATATCGGACACATCGCAATCAATCAGTGTTTTGACACCGATCTCAGCGGCCAATGGTTCGACACGTTTTTTGAAGGCATCGCCCTGGTAGGTGAAAGCCATTTCGGCCCCTTGTTCGGCGCAAGCCTTGGCGATTCCCCATGCGATGGAATAACCATTGGCAACGCCCATGATAACTCCGCGCTTACCTTTTAATAATTCGTTCATTTGATCCTACAATTCTATTCTGCTTTAGCAAACGCAAGTGTGCAGTTTGTTCCCCCGAATCCGAATGAATTCGAAAGAATGGTTTGATGATTGACATTGTCGATTCGTGTCTGTGCAATCGGGAGACCGGCAGCCAATTCGTCCAATGTGTCAATGTTAATGCTTGGGGCCACAAAATTTTCCTTCATCATCAGCAAGCAATAAATGGCTTCCTGAACACCGGTCGCCCCGAGCGAGTGTCCGGTCATTGATTTTGTGGAACTGATATGTGGCATTTCACGATTTCCGAACACTTCGCGAATGGCTTCGAGTTCTTTCTTATCGCCAACAGGTGTGGATGTGCCGTGGGTGTTGATATAGGTGACAGGTTTATCACATGTTTCCAACGCCTGACGCATACAACGCACTGCCCCCTCACCGCTCGGCGCAACCATGTCGGCACCGTCGGATGTAGCGCCATAACCAACCAGTTCGCCATAAATTTTGGCACCACGGGCTTTGGCATGTTCGTATTCTTCGAGTACGAGCATTCCACCGCCGCCAGCGATGACGAATCCATCACGGTTCGCATCATAAGCGCGGGATGATTTTTGTGGTGTCTCATTATATTTAGAAGACATCGCCCCCATGCCATCGAACAGGACAGATAATGTCCAATCCAGCTCTTCACCACCACCGGCAAACATGATGTCCTGTTTACCCAGAGCAATCAGCTCTGCCGCGTTACCAATACAGTGCGC
>DMIT01000121.1:13077-21209 GCA_003452275.1 Rhodospirillaceae bacterium
GATGGGCCGCCGGAGCCAACCACCGCACCTGTACGTACATTGCTGATATCATTCTTTTCAAGACCGGAATCGGCAATCGCCTGTTCCATCGCAAGATGGGCATAAGCCGCAGCATCGCCCATAAAACGGAACAAACGACGATCAATAGATTCAGCCAGATTGATTTTCGGCAGGCCGTACACTTGGGAGCGGAAACCTTTATCCGCATAATCCTGCGCAAAAGTAATTCCTGATTTTCCGGCTTTTAAAGATTCCGTCACTTCAGCAAGGTTATTGCCGATGCACGAGATAATGCCCATGCCAGTTACAACAACCCGACGCGGAGTATAGGGTTTCAACAACGCCATCATAATATCCTTTCAGATAGATAATTAAAGACCAGCTTAAAGAGTACGCGGGTTGTCAAACAAACCGACACGCAAATCCTTGGCATCATAAATCAATTTGCCATCGACCAACACCTGACCATCGGCAATCCCCAGAACGAGAGAGCGGTTAATCACGCGTTTAATGTCCAGATGATAAGTGACCAGTTTGTTTTCAGGTAGCACCTGCCCCGTGAATTTCAATTCACCAAGCCCCAGCGCACGCCCTGACCCTTTGGCCCCTGTCCAGCCCAGATAAAAGCCGAGAAGTTGCCATACAGCATCAAGCCCCAGACATCCAGGCATCACCGGATCTCCTTCGAAATGGCATCCGAAAAACCACAGGTCAG
The DNA here is from genome assembly GCA_003452275.1 of Rhodospirillaceae bacterium. Lineage (GTDB taxonomy): Bacteria > Pseudomonadota > Alphaproteobacteria > Micavibrionales > Micavibrionaceae > UBA1573. The sequence goes on from DMIT01000121.1 coordinate 13,793, forward strand.
GATTAATATCGAATTCCGCAGTCAGTTCGCCTTTACCAAAAGCACCACCCTCGGCGGATACATGGGTAATCCGGTCAAACATCAGCATCGGCGGTAAAGGCAATTTTGCATTGCCTGGCCCGAACAACTGCCCATGCCCGCAGGAAATCAAATCCTCACGGCTATAGGAACCTTTGGGGGAAAAGTCCCACCCCGCTTTTTCTTGAATCGCAGTCATGCGCCTTTATAAAACCTTTGTGCCCTTGTTACAATTGGAAATATTACGTTACCCGAAGACAATTTTATTGACATAAATACAAATTATTGAATATAAGAAACAGATGATAAAAATATCGCCCCCTTTTGAAGAAGCCCCTCTCTTTGCAGAGCCCACAAACGCAGAAATTTCCAGAACTGCTGACAATATTCCCGTCTTCAGTTTTCGCCCCGAAGATCTGCCAAACTACAAAGCTTCTGCGCGCGACTACACTCCGCAAGATAAATCCTTGCGCCGCATGGCTTTGGCAAAGAAAATACTGGCTTTCGATCCCTCTTACAGAGATATGAATTTACGCCAAATATATGAATTAGCATCTTCTCATTCAACGGGCGTCCATACCCGCTTGGTATTTTCCCGCCAAATAGCGACTCCGGACTTGTTTATTTTACGAAGACCCAGTTTGAGAGAAGAGTCCCGCGATATCATTTCCAGCTTCACAGGCATTGCCCCATCAAGCCTTACTCCCCATATTCCACAAGAAATCCTACGATTTTTAGCTGTTCATGCCGAAGTGGGGCATATGTTGCAAATCGTCCATAACCCGAAATATCCCAATACATTTAGGGAAGGATATCACTCCGCACTCTATGCCGAGGCTCACGCATTAAATGAATTCAATCAGGTTGCGCAATCTCTTCCCTATCGCGATCAACTTTTGAAATCTTTTATTGCAATGAAAGCACTGGCCAGTTTGACCATCGCCCCGCCTAGAAGCTGGCTTGCGCCCGCGCTCGACAAAATGTTTTTTGAAAAAGGAAATGAGTTTCTGAAGACCCATAATCCGGAAGATATTTATAAAAGCTACATAGAAATCCGTTTGAGAACGGCGATTCTGGCAGACAATCAGGCCGCAGCCGCAATAGCACTACAACTGGGCGTTTCGATACGGGCTACCAGAGAAACATTGAGAGAAAAAAATGAAATCGCCCTTGCCAGCTCATCGGCCTATCTGCACGCCGCGATGAATCTCTGGGACAATGGCGAATTCAATAAAATATATGAGTTGGACGAAGACGTCGCCGGCAGTAACCATTTTCTTGCCGGTTTCATACCACATCTTTGGAACATCAGAGAAACACCAGCCTATGTCCATCAATTGCAAAACGGGGATATTTTTAATTTATTGCAAGATGTGTATGTAGGCGGCAATATTGATGAGGATACACGCAATCATATCGGTCAGATTCTGGACGGTGCCCGTCTTTTCTGTCCTGAAATTGCTCCACAGCATCAGCCTATCGAAAGAACCCGTATGCTGTCTGGCAATGCGCTCTCTATAGGAAAAGGGCCTTTATAGGCCCCTTCCCCTTCAGATCATCAACGCGCGATGGCGTCGCTCACTTTTTCAAAGAATTTGACGCGGGCCAGCGCGATATCACCAAGGCGGCGATGAATGCGTTTTGAAATGGTCTGGGTGGCGCAAATACTGATGACATGGTGCTGTTTTTCCATTTCCTTGATAAAATCACCCAAGACATTCAGGGCCGTCACGTCACACATCGGCACATTTGTCATGTCAAGAATCAGGTGGCGTCCATCTTGAATCAGGAAATCGCTGCGGGTGCTAAAGACTTTTTCCGCTGTCCCGAAGAATAAAGGGCCGTCGAAATGGAACAAAATAGTTCCATGCGGCAGATCATATTCACTGCGATTATCATCGGCGTGATGATGGGCGACCTCGGTCACATCCATCATGCGTTTGACGAACAGAATAGACGCCAGAACCAGACCGGACACAACACCCGCCACCATATCGATCATAACCGTCATGATAAAGCAGAGAATGGCAACCGCCCTGTCTGATTTTGGCGCGCTGCGTAGCAGGTGGATAAACTGGTGCGCATGGCTCATCCGCCACGCTGTCAATAATAACAGAGCAGACAGCGCCGTCATCGGAATATAGGCAATAATGGGAGCCAACGAAATCATATAAACCAGAAGCAAAACCGCATGGGTCATTGCCGCGACCGGCGAAACGGCTCCGGCATTGATGTTGGTGGCTGTCCGCGCAATAGCCCCTGTTGCCGGAATACCGAGGCAGAGCCCTGAGAAAATATTACCGAGGCCGATACCATTCAATTCAGCATTCGGTTCATGCCGCGTGCCGCTCATGCTGTCTGCAACGGTCGCCGATAACAGGGACTCAAGAGCCGCCAGAATAGCGATGACCAAAGAAGGCATAAACCATGCCGAGAGTTCGCCACTGGTCGGCAACGCAAAAATACTATCGCTCGAAAACCCTGGTATATGCAGAGATGGCGGGAACGGCGGAACCCCGTGATAGGTCGCGCCATCGGTGCCTGTATAGGAAAAACGCGAACCAATCGTATCAAAATCTATACCGGCATATTGATGCAACGCCATCGCCGCCAAGGTTGCAGCAACAATCCCGACAATCGCCGAGGGGATTTTAGGCATGAATTTGGGAAGTGCCGCCATAATCACCAATGCAAAAAGGCCCAACGATAATGTCGGGATATCCGTATGCGGCAATGATTCCAGAAAGGACATGGCTTTATGCGGCCAATGACCGGCAGGAGCTTTCTCGACCCCGAAAAAATCGTTAAGGGCGATTGTTCCGATCACAATGGCGATCCCCGATGTAAAGCCGGTCGTCACAGGATAAGGCACATAGGTAATCACCTTACCAAGTCGTGCAATCCCAAGGCATATCAGCATGATACCCGCCATAATCTGGCACCAGACAATCCCGCGCAGCCCGAACTCCGCGACAATCGGCGCGACGATCACGACAAAGGCGGCGGTCGGGCCACTGACCTGCGTTCTCGATCCCCCGAACAAGGCCGCAATAAAGCCCGCCACTACCGCCGTATAAAGCCCGTTCTGCGGCGGCAACCCGACCGCAATCGACAAGGCCATCGCAAGCGGCAAGGCAACAAGCGAAACCACCAGACCGGCGATCAAATCCGCCCTTAGTTTCTGCGAAGTGTATCCTGCCTTAAAGGAATCAAGCATTGCAGTAGCGACAGGGATTTTTCTAAGCAGGGAATTATAGGTCATTATGATCTCATTTCATCTAAATTTGCGCTTCGTCATATAAAGTCTGCAATCAAGTGTAATTGATAAATATCAATTTATATAACATCAACAACATACTTCTTGAAAAAGGTCGGTTTCTCTTCTATAAACGCCAAAATAAGTTCCTTAACCTCTTCAATACGGGTTAAGACCAGTCGGGCAGGTGGCAGAGCGGTTGAATGCGCTGCTCTCGAAAAGCAGTATGGGTGCAAGCCCATCGAGGGTTCGAATCCCTCCCTGCCCGCCATTGAGTCACCCCTTTCCCATGAAACTGAGAATATAACCCTCACAGCCCCGCAATTTGCGGGCTTTGCGCTAGTCCCCATTTCAGTCGCACACCAGAGAGGTCGTGATTTCGGTCCAATATCATCATTTCTCTCAGCCGCCCCTTTTCCCGTGTGACTGGTCATAGTAATTCCCTGTTAAGCAGGGAATTAACAGGGAATGTTTTTATCATTTTGCTCATAAATGTAGAGAAAAACCTCTAGAACCTAGGCTTACCAATAGATTAAAGCGAGATAAGCTTCAAAAACAACAGGGAATTATCAGGCATAGAACAGGTGAATAACAGGCTGACAACAGGGCACTATCAGGGGCATTACAGGGAGTAAAATCCCACATCGAGACTAGCATTAATAAGTTTACTAATTAATGCTTCTGAATGACTTGTTTCTCTGGAAATGGCACGAATAGTTTTTCCGGCAAAATGCTCCTGCCTCCAAATAATTCCCTGTAGCAGTCTCTTGAGGTGCTCAGGGGGGAGCTTAAGAAGATCTTTTGATGATCCTTCCGGTTGGATGAGCAAAGCACCATTACGGGTTCTATTCGCCTCGAATGGGGCCGTTATTTTTGAAGTGATGTCAGGTGAGACCTGTGGCAGCCATACCCCTAGTTTTTCTTCAATCTGATCTCGCAGTGCTTTCACAGATATCTCTATCTCCAAATTCTCTGGAGCAACCATAACTTGGGTTATAACTCCAAACAGTGTCTGTCGATCAATTTTTTGATGATCTGCACAAACGACAGAGAGGGCTTCCATATAATCATCCGTTGGTAATCCTATCATTTGTTCAAAAGCGGATTGGCTTGTCAACTTTTCACGAATGATATTCTCGATACGACTTTCGAACTCATGGACAGGAAACCGATTTATAATTCCGCGTGCCTTGGCCTTATTCTGGAGGAGCGATTGATTTATGTAATAATGATACTGCTTACCCTTCTTGGCCGTGTAAGTTGGGCTATAAAAATTGCCATTGGTGTCAAATAATTTTCCTTTCAGAAGATTAGCGCTCTGGTCTTGATTGGTATTCCCTCTTTTCTTCCCAGCTTGTCCTGCCAATATTTCCTGAACATTGTCCCATAATACCCGAGGGATGATAGCATCATGTTGCCCATCATAAACTTCGGATTTATGTGCAATCTGCCCAATATAAATCGGGTTTCTAAGAATTTTATATAATAGCCCTCTGCTGAAATTACACGATGGGTGCTTGATACCTTTTTTGGAAACCCAAGACCGTGATTTTACCCCATCACGTTCAAGCTCCTTTTGAAGACTTGAAACACATCCGAGTTCCAAATAACGCTCGAATATGCGCTGCACTGTCGAAACATGATTGTGGTCAGGAATTAATTGCCTATTTTCAACCCTGTAGCCAATTGGCACATTACCCCCCATCCACATTCCTTTCTTTTTACTGGCCGCAATTTTATCCCTCACACGCTCCCCGATAACTTCTCTCTCGAACTGCGCAAATGATAAAAGGACATTGAGTGTTAAACGTCCCATCGATGTCGTGGTATTAAATGACTGGGTCACACTCACAAAAGTTACACCATATTTATCGAAAGTTTCGACTAACTTGGAAAAGTCCATTAAAGACCGTGTCAGTCGATCAATTTTATAGACCACCACAATATGGACTTTTCCTGCTTCAATATCCAATAACAGTTGCCTCAACCCTGGCCGTTCCATATTCCCGCCAGAATATCCTCCATCATCATAATGTGCTTTAACCTCACCCCACCCCTCTGCTTTTTGGCTCATGATATATGCAGCGCAAGCCTCTCTCTGGGCATCAAGACTATTGAACTCCATATCCAAACCCTCTTCGGTCGATTTGCGGGTGTAGATGGCGCAATATTTTGTAGGCTGTTTCATACTGCCTCCATCTTCGTGACATGTTTCTTAAGATCAAAAAACACCCATCCATTCCATCTTGTTCCTGTGACTGCAGAGGCCACCTGCGACAAACTCGAATAATTAATGTCACCACACCTAAATCCAGTATCAGTGACCTCAACGCTGTAACGCTTCCCCTTCCAAATTTTAACAATGCGGGAACCTGGAAGAATCCGATTATTTCTTTCAATCGATTGTGGATTCCGTTTGTAGGAGGCGACCAATTGTTCGAGCTTATTTTGTTGTTCTTCATTCAAACCCAGCCCATCGCGTTCCATCATTTTAAATATTAAAGACCTCTCAATCATCGGTCGACTAAGATGCGATGGGACATTCCCTCCCCATAAATTTTTCCATTCAATAGCTCTGTCAGCATCACTCATCATGGCTACTTTGTTTTTATACATGTTTGTCATGGTTTTCTCCTGACCACCACACACGCTTCCTTTGCGGGCAAAGTCCAGTCAAAAAAGGCCCCACAAATCGAATTGTGGGGCCTTTGAACTGTTAATTTCTTTATTTCTTGGAACCATCCATTTTACGACTCACACGACCACCAAAGTCATCAAGAAGTTCGAGCAATAGATTAATCTTCTCGATTTCCTCGTCAGGCCATCTATCCTTTGCAGTCCGAAACTCATTTGCCTTTTTCTGGAATATATCTTTTGTATCAAGGAGAAATTCCATCTGCTGCAACTTACTTTCATCGAAGCTTTTAGCAGATGAAAGAAAATGACTAAGGGTAAATTTAATCATTGCCTTATCCCCTTTAGCTGCTTGAGTTAACGCCTGAAACAAGGCTGCTTCAATTAACGTGACTTCACGAGACTTACCCGCCATGCCCATATTAATTTTTTGCAGCCCAAGCTTCAGAAACGCGTCCCTGAAATCATCAGCACTATTAATCGCACGTTTTCTTGGACGACCCCGGATGTTACCGGAGTAGCCTTTTTGAAACTGGCCGTTCTGCTTGCGCACCTTATTACTCGGCGGAATAGTAGATTCTGTCATAAGAGCCCCCTATTTCGCTGATAATTGGATGTTATCGGGATTAAGATCATCAAAATACTGACCAGTCGAGGACAGTACAGCTTTCTGCCCAGTAAGACTCTGCCACCGTCTGATTGTGACATCGACATATTTTGGATCAATCTCAATAAGACGGGCTTTACGGCCTGTTTTTTCACAGGCAATCAAGGTTGTTCCAGATCCCCCGAAAGGGTCAAGAATAATGCCTCCTCGGTTTGAGCAGTCTTTAATCGCCTCTGCAACCAAGGGAACAGGCTTCACTGTCGGATGCATGGCAAGATCATCAAGACGTCCCTTACGCATAGTATTGCAACCAGGTGTCTCCCACACATTCGTGCGGTTACGCCCATGCTTGCCGAGCTGCACATTATTAATGTGCGGATTATCACCATGCTTATCATACCACTGATGCCACGAGATTGTACTGCCTCCCCAATCTATAATCAGTCGGTCTTCAAATTCCCTGAATTCAGGAACATTCTCAAGTTCATATTCATAAACTCCATCTTTCATGATGGAAGCTCCAACTTTGAATACACCCAGAAAAACTGATCTCCCCCGCTCTATACCGATAAATGAAATTATATAGTCGCAATCTTTGAAAATATCTTTGCCCTGGATCTTTTGGTATTCAAGGATCTGCTTTTTGTCCTTCATCACATCCTTGTATTCAGGACGATTATCTTTATGCCTGACCACTTTGACTCTAGCATTATCCAGCACGATAGATTTAGCAGTCAAAATCTGTTGCAAAGTAATCATGAAAACTCCCTCAGGTACTAAAAAGTCACCGGAGCTTTCGCTCTGGTGACCGGGAGTTTAGAAATTGCCAAGAGACAACCGCGACGATCTTTAGCCGCGAGGCTTGAACATACATCGTCGCCTCCTATGCTGTTAGTTGCGCA
>DMIT01000017.1:0-683 GCA_003452275.1 Rhodospirillaceae bacterium
CCTGTCGCCAAACCGGCCGAAGCCCCACCGGCGCAAGATATCGCTTTTGATTTGTCCGCACTTTCTGCTTTTACCCAGCCATCAGGCACCGATAGCGCTGAACCTGACTGGACAAAAAAATTATCCGATAAATTAAGTACGATGACATTGACCGATGATGCATCGCCCTTCGACAATGATACCTCGCCTTTCGATGACGAGATGAATTCCATCCTGTCCTTTAAACCTGCCGAAGGCAACGAGGCCGGTTTTCAAGGCAGTCTTTCAACCACCACAAAGGCCAAGCAAGAGAGTCCCGCTGAAAAAACAGTTACGGGCGATGTCTCTGCACAGGCCCTTAGCGCACTCAACCACGCCGCGGCCCTTCCTATCGCAACCATGCATCATTTGAATGGCGATGGGTTGCTGATGGCGAACGGCAATATGACCCTGCCTCAAAACATGTCGTCCTTGACCAATCCGGTCTTTACCTCTGCTTCTGCCGCCAGCGCGCACCCAAGCGTCCAGGCGGTTGCGGTGATGATTGAAAAAGCAGCCTCCGGCTCCGAAAAGGCCAAGCAGGAATTAAGCGTGCAATTAGACCCGCCCGAACTGGGACGGATGCAGGTTCAACTGAGCATGGAAAAAGACGGCATTATGAAAGTCCATCTTTTAACGGAAAAGCAAGAAACACTTAGTTTATT
>DMIT01000017.1:773-3139 GCA_003452275.1 Rhodospirillaceae bacterium
GGAGCCATGACGGATACAGGGAATGCCGACATACTGGACAGCAAAATGGACTTCGTTGCCGACCATATCACCGGAAATGTGCATTATTCCTTCTGGGCATAAGACGCTGACATTTACGACTTGTTAAGATATCCGGTTGTATAGTAGACTTTATATGTGCAAGGCGCAGGATCGCGCCCGTTTTTAACGACCCCAGAAAGGAGGTAGCACCCGATAATGTCTTTTGTTTTCACATCTTCATTACAAAAATGCCTGCCAACCCTGAGTTCTCCAGATTCTTCGCAGAACTGGGAAAAAATCGTTGCGGATTTTATTACCCAAAGCCAGAACGAAACAGTCACCCTTATTTCACGCTTTGACCGCAATATCGAGATTCTAGAACATCAGAAAAATCAGGCTTTATTATTGGTTTCCATTCTAGAAGAAGCTGGCGGATTAACGGTACGTGCCCGCAACCTGATGTCCACACCTGAAGACATTCAGAAATATGCCGAAAAAATCAAGGAATTCGAAAACTGGTTTGATTTGACCCGTTCCAAATTTGACAAAGCGTCCGCTGACTCCGCGATAGACGGCATCAATCTGATGGATGGTGGTCGCTTGGAAACAGTGCTGGATGCCGGAGGCAAAAACAAATTGGTGACCGAGGGGATTGCTTTGACATGCGCCGCCCTTGGTATTCGCCCGCCTGATTTCTCGACCCTCTACAGCCTTCAAAACGCGCGCATTGATGTGATGAATGCTCTTGATATCGTCATCACGGTTAAAAACACCATTGCCGCCCATATTATCAATCTGACCATCAATCGCGATTTCGCGTTACAGGCCATTGAACTGGTAAAAATATCCTATGCCAAACTCGGCACAACGAATGCCGAAAACGAAATGTCGGCTTTGCTGAAATTGGGAGATATGGGAGAGTCCATGTTTGGTGGCGAAAAGATGGCCGAAACAGCCCAACAAGATCTTTTAAACAGCTTTAAATCATCCCCGAATATGGAGGACATATAGAATGGCGCTTATCATCGACTTGAAACCCGGCGAAAAAATCCTTATCGGCACCGCCGTCATTACCAACGATAATCAACGCACCCGTATGCATATCTCGGGCGACACCCCTATTCTGCGCGAAAAGGATATTATGCAGGAAACAGAGGCCACCAGCCCCAGCCGCAAGATTTATTTCTTACTGCAATGCATGTATCTGGCCCGCAACCCGCGAGATTATCATGCTAAATATTTCACATTGATGAAAATGATTCAAGACGCCGCCCCCAGCACTGCAATTTTCTGCATGAAAATCAATGCACAATTGATTCAGGGGCATTATTACAAAGCCTTACGCGAAGCCCGCGACCTCATTGCCCATGAGGACGAATTGATACAGAGCGCTTCGACCCTAAAACATTAAGCCGGTTCGTTGGTCAATGAGCGAATGGAAACAACCCGTTCGTTACAATCCCTGCAATCACCACGGATAAGAACATATTTTCCTGTTTCATCTTCAACATTGGTAGAACTTGTATACGAAAATCTCTTATGAGCGCAGAGCGACCACTTCCCGCTTAATAAGCGTGTGCCGCCCTTCTCCATGTCCGCATAAGTTTCGGGATTTTTGGCAGCTTTTTTATTAAATAACCACATTCGCACACCTCTGTTTTTTATAATTATAACTTTATAAAAACAGAGGTTAAACGATCCGCCTAACCCCTGTCAATAATTTTCATATATAAAAAGAGATTAACCGACGATTTCGGTTCCGCTGAAGAAATACGCAATTTCAATAGCCGCGTTTTCAGGGCTGTCCGAACCATGAACGGAATTTGCCTCGATGCTTTCCGCGAAGTCTTTGCGGATTGTACCGGCATCTGCATTCGCAGGGTTGGTTGCGCCCATGATTTCACGGTTTTTCAAAACGGCGTTTTCACCTTCCAGAACCTGAACGACAACGGGGCCAGAAGTCATGAATTTGACCAGATCATTATAAAATGGGCGCTCTTTATGTACTTCATAGAATTTACCGGCTTGTGCTTCGGACATCCAGATACGCTTTTGCGCAACGATACGAAGACCTTTTTCTTCAAAACGGGCGTTAATGGCACCGGTCAGATTACGACGGGTTGCGTCAGGCTTAATGATAGAGAAAGTACGTTGAACAGCCATAGATATGATTCCTTAAGTTAAATGATAAATAATAAAATTTCTTGCCCTGCTTATAGGGATTCCCAAAGAAAAACACAACCCCTAGGGTTAATATCTGTTTGACATTCAATTATCGAATGTCTTTATTGCGAAAAATAAATATGTTTTATTGCAAAAACCAGAAAAACATGAAATTATTAAGTGTAAATTTGTTTTTTCTGGTT
>DMIT01000041.1:0-398 GCA_003452275.1 Rhodospirillaceae bacterium
GGCCATCCTTCAACTTGCATACCGAGGTGCAGACCCATCATGGTCAATACTTCTTTAATCTCGTTGAGGGACTTACGACCGAAGTTTGGAGTACGAAGCATTTCGGACTCAGACTTCTGAACGAGGTCACCGATGTAAATAATGTTGTCGTTTTTCAGGCAGTTTGCAGAACGAACGGAAAGCTCAAGCTCTTCGACCTTTTTCAGCAAGTTGCGGTTGAACGGCAGGGACTCTTCAACTTCGGAAGCTTGGGATTCTTTTGGCTCTTCGAAGTTGATGAAGACTTGCAATTGGTCTTGAAGAATACGGGCTGCATAAGCAACGGCATCATCAGGAGTAATCACGCCATTGGTCTCTACAACCAATGTCAATTTATCGTAGTCAGTGATCTGACCAAC
>DMIT01000041.1:460-5849 GCA_003452275.1 Rhodospirillaceae bacterium
AGAACGAGGTCTGGGTTCATGATTTCGATGTCGGCACCGGCTTCGATCATACCGGCTGTTACTTCACATGGGCCTTCGGCCAGAATGCGCATCCGTTTTGGCCCTTCGGCATGCATACGAACGGCAATCGCTTTGATGTTCAAAATAATGTCGGTGACATCTTCACGGACGCCTTCGATGGTAGAGAATTCATGCTGAACACCGGCGATTTTAACGGCTGTCACTGCTGCGCCCTGCAAAGAGGACAACAGAATACGACGCAAGGAGTTACCCAACGTCAAACCAAAGCCGCGTTCCAGAGGTTCGACAACGACTTTACCCACGTTGCGGGCATCAGCCTTGCGTTCTACTTCGACTTTGTTAGGTTTAATCAGTTCGAGCCAGTTTTTCTGAATCAGCATGCTTGTTCCCTTTCACCATGCAGTGGAGTGCCGCCAAAATGGCGACACTTATTAGTAGTATTAAGACTAGATACGACGACGTTTCGGAGGACGGCAACCGTTATGTGGAACAGGTGTGACGTCTTTGATCGATTTAATGTTGTATCCCGCAGAGATCAAACCACGAAGAGCAGATTCACGTCCTGCGCCCGGGCCTTTGATCACGACGTCAACATCACGCATACCGTGTTCAGCCGCTTTTTTCGCAGCGTCTTCGGCGGTCAACTGAGCAGCATAAGGGGTCGATTTACGAGATCCTTTGAAACCCATGATACCGGCGGAAGACCACGCAATGGTGTTCCCCATCGGGTCGGTAATGTTGATGAAAATATTGTTGAAGGATGCATTGATATGCGCGTATCCGGAAATAACATTCTTACGAACGATTTTTTTACGGGCTCCGCCTTTTGCGCCGGATTTGCCGGCTTCTTTTTTAACAGCCATGATTTTTCTACCTTTATCTCTCTAAAAACGCTTGGATTATTTCTTAACGATCTTCTTACCGGCAACTGGCTTCGCAGGCCCTTTACGGGTGCGAGCGTTAGTGCGGGTACGTTGACCACGAACAGGCAGACCACGGCGGTGACGAAGACCACGGTAGCATTGCATATCCATCAGACGTTTGATGTTGAGGGACACTTCACGACGCAGATCACCCTCGATCTGGAAACGACCGGATTCGATGATCTTACGGATCTGGTTCAGTTCATCTTCGGTCAAATCTTTCATGCGGCGGGAAAAATCAATCCCCACTTCGGTGCAGATTTGCTCGGCAGTGAAACGACCAATGCCATGAATATAGGTGAGCGAAATGATAGCTCTTTTATTGTCAGGAATGTTGACACCGGAAATACGGGCCATATTGTGGACTCCTTATAAGTCATTGTTGATTTTGAACCGATCCGTAATGCCAGATCGTATACCAATAATTCCAAAGACGATTAGTCACCCAAAAGCCTTTTTGTGCTGGAATTACGCCGCAATATAAATATTAACGAATTTCTGTCAACTGTTTTCTGCGCTTTTTCTGTGGATAAGTCACTTTTTTTACCCAAAATGGCTAATAAATGATATGAAAAACGCTTTTAATAGAAATCAACGCACTTATTAGAAAGATTTAAGCGCAATGGGATACCACATTACAATCTTAAGAACCTCAGGCGGCAAGAAAAGCAACATTTCACTCGATGAAGTAAAAGAGGTTGCTCAGACCACGGGGGAATGGGTTTTTACCGACACCCCTCCGACTTTTACCTTTAAAGAGCCGACAAAATCACCTGTCTTGTGGTACAATAAAGGCGAATTATGGGGTGATTTTGCGGGACAGCATGAGCAATTAGAACCCCTCATCGCCCTCGCCGATAGTTTGAAGGCGCGTGCGCGCGGTGAAGAACTTGAAACCTATACCACCGCCGATGAAACCTACCTTCATCCCGATGATGCTGTTTTAGAGAAAGAGGCGAAAGTTTTCCTCCAACAAAGTCTCAAAGAGCAAAAACGCATTCGTAATATCATTATCGGATTTTTTATCGTGCTCGGCATCATTGCCTTTTGCATCGGCAAATCCTTTGAAAAATAAAAAGGTGGCTAAAGACCACCTTTTTTAAATCAAAATTTAGCCTGGCTACTCAACCCAACCCACGCGCAGAATGTTGGTTGAACCCGGAGTACCGAACGGCACACCTGCGGTCATCACGAAGCGTTCGCCTTTTTTGGCGAGACCTTCGGCGCCAATACGTTGCTGGGCGACTTTGACAGCATCGGCAAAAGTTGTGAGTTCATCGACCAGAATCGCGTGAATCCCGTAAGAGACCGACAGGCGGCGGGCCGTCACCAGATTTTGAGTGAGGCAGGCCACTTTCATGGCTGGACGTTGACGCACCGCCCGCAATGCCGTTGTCCCCGAAGTAGTATAGGTCACGATACAGGCCGCTTGTAAATTATGGGCAACTTGGTCAGCCGCAATCGTGATTGCATCGCCCGCGTCATTATGGCGCGCATCAGGATGATCGGCATTAATCAACGCGCGATAGAGAGTATCTTTTTCAACCGAACGACAGATACGATCCATCATCTCAACCGCCTCAACCGGATATTGACCGGCGGCGGTTTCGGCGGAGAGCATCACCGCATCCGTTCCGTCAAAAATAGCCGTCGAGACGTCATTGACTTCGGCGCGTGTGGGGGATGGATTTTCAATCATCGATTCCATCATCTGGGTAGCGACCACAATCGGCTTACCGGCAAAACGAACGGCGCGTACCACGCGTTTTTGCGCAAGAGGCACCTCCTCGGGTGGAATTTCAACACCGAGGTCACCGCGCGCCAGCATCACCGCATCACATTGCGCGATCATCTGGTCGAGATATGTCAGTGCCGACGGTTTTTCGAGTTTAATCATCAGCGCGGCACGACCGGCAATCAGCTTCCGCGCTTCGATGACGTCTTCGGGCTTTTGCACGAAAGATTGCGCAATCCAGTCAACGCCCATACCCAGCGCCGCTTCCAGATCAATTTTATCTTTGGGTGTCAGGGCATCGAGCGGGAGGACAACACCCGGTACGTTAAAGCCTTTGTTATTGGAGAGGACACGACCGGCCTTGATTTCACCAACGAGGAATCCGTCACCGCGATCCACAATTTCCATGCGGACTTTTCCGTCATCGAGCAGGATAAAGGAACCAACAGGCATGGTATTGATGACCTCTGGATGCGGCAGATTGACGCGCACTTCGTCACCCAGTTCAGGGTTCAGATCAAGGCGGATTTTCTGGCCGATCTTGAGTTCGATTTTACCGTCCTTGAACCGTCCGACCCGTAATTTTGGGCCCTGCATATCTGCCAGAATGGCAATCGGGCGTCCGGTTTCTTTTTCAATCTTACGGATAAACCCGACCCGTTCGGCATGGTCTTTATGGTCGCCGTGGGAAAAGTTCAGGCGGAACATATCAACGCCCGCCATGAATAATTTACGAATCATTTCTTCAGAATTGGAGGCCGGCCCCAAAGTCGCAACGATTTTGGTCTGGCGCGGGCGGATGATGCTTGTCATAGTTGTTTGTCTTCCTGTTGAAAAATACGCCTAGATGATTATAGTGAAGTCAGGAAAAATCAAGTCAGAATCGCGGAGTATCAGATGATGAACACAGATTTCAGAGGTAAGGTCGTCACCGTTTTCGGGGGCACCGGTTTTCTGGGGCGCTATATTATAGACGAATTGGCCTCTGCCGGCGCGGTGATTAAAGTCGTGACCCGTCATACCCCGTCTGCCTATTTCTTAAGAACGGCGGGATCACCCGGACAAATCGTTCCGGTGTATTCCGCTTATGACTCTCCGTCCGATATTGACCAGATTATTCAAGGTTCATATGCCGTTGTAAACTGTCTCGGCATTTTGATCGAACATGGCAAGCGTGCCAATTTCGACCATATCCATACCGAACTGCCCGCATGGATGGCAAAAGCCTGTACAGCGCATAACGTCCAGCGTTTCATCCATATTTCGGCCCTGGGCATCGATCAATCACAATCGGCCTATGCCATTACCAAATTGCTGGGCGAACGGGCGGTTCAGGAATTTTATCCCGCGGTGACCATCCTGCGCCCGAGCGTCATGTTCGGGACAGAAGACCATTTTTTCAACCGCTTTGCGCAACTTGCAAAAATTCTTCCATTTTTTCCACTGATCGGCGGGGGGAAAACCCGTTTCCAACCCGTTTATGTTGTGGATGTCGCGAAGTCAGTCGTCCATGCCCTTTGCGACATCCATTCTTGCGGCCATATTTTTGAACTGGGCGGGCCGGAAATTCTGACCTTTAAAGATATTTACCAACGCTTGCTGGGCTATATCGGCAAAAGCCGCCGCCTGATCCCCATGCCATGGTGGGTGGCGCGGATACAAGCCTTTTTTATGGCTATTCTTCCTTGCCCGCCGCTGACCAATGACCAGATTACATCTTTGCAAACCGATAATATCGTGGCACAAGATGCCTACGGATTAAAAGAACTGGGCATTTCTGCGACAGCAATAGACAATATTGTTCCACATTACCTGAACTACCCGACTGCGAAAAAGGACTAAGACATGAAATATCCCTCTCTCATCGCTATGGCCCTGCTGATGACTCTCTCCTCCCCTGTCATGGCGGCGGGTAAGGAATCCAAAGAGTCCATCGTGGCGATCGTCAATAAAGGCGTTATCACGGCATCAGATGTAAAGGCCCGCATGGATTTGATCGCCGTCTCCAGCGGTTTGAAACCGTCCAAAGAACTGGATGAAAAATTGCGTCCGCAAATCATCGACATGCTGATTGACGAACAAATCCGCTCACAGGAAGCCGACCGGCTGGGTTTGAAAGTTGACCCCAAGGAAATTGACGCCGGCTTTGAACAGATTGCCCGCCAGAATAATATTCCTGCCGATGTCTTTCAAAAGGCCCTGCAACAACGGGGCGTCAATGTGAATACGATGCGCAACCAGATCAAGGCGCAAATCGCGTGGACAAAAGTCGTTCAAAAAAGGATTCGTCAAAGAATCGCCATTACCGATGGCGACATAGATAATGAGCTGGAGCGACTGAAAGACAATATCGGCAAAGACCAGTATAATATCGCCGAAATTTATTTGCCGGTCACCGACCCGACCAAAATGCGGCAGGCCAAAAATTTTGCCACCAAGCTGGCCGAACAGTTGAAAACTGAACCGGACGCCTTTTCAAAGGCCGCCCGTCAATTCTCGCAATCCCCCGGCGCGGCACAGGGGAAAATGATCGGTTGGGTGATGCAGGGCGTTCTGGCCAAGGAAGTGGATGCCCTTCTGCCGACCATGGAAAAAGGCCAGATTTCATCCCCGATTGAGACCTCCACCGGACTTTATATTATCAAGCTTCAGGACAAGCGCCAGTTGGCCGCCGACCAATTGCCAAGCCGTGACGACCTGACCGAAAAAT
>DMIT01000061.1 GCA_003452275.1 Rhodospirillaceae bacterium
GACAGAAAACAACCTGTTCTGGTTGGAACCGTGTCCATCGAGAAATCAGAAGCTTTGTCCGCCAGCCTGAAAAAGGCAAAAATCCCGCATCAGGTTTTGAACGCGCGTTATCATGAACAGGAAGCCTCGATCATTTCTCAAGCAGGACGTTCAGGCGCAGTGACCATTGCCACCAACATGGCCGGACGCGGAACCGACATTAAACTGGGCGGTAACGCCGAAATGCGTATCCTTCACGAAATTCCGGCGGATGCCACAGCGGAACAACGCGCCGCCGCCATTGCCCGCATCGAAGATGAAGTCGCGCGCGACAAAGAAGTTGTATTGGCCGCAGGTGGCTTATATGTGATCGGGACGGAACGCCATGAATCCCGCCGTATCGACAACCAGTTGCGCGGACGGTCAGGCCGTCAGGGTGACCCGGGGGCTTCGACATTCTTCCTCTCCACGCAAGACGACCTGATGCGTATTTTCAGTCCCGATGCATTGGAAGCCGTATTATCCAGCAAATCCATCGGCCTGAAGGACGGCGAAGCACTGACCCATCCATGGCTATCGAAAGCACTGGAAAAAGCCCAGACCCGCGTCGAACAACAAAACTATGAAATCCGGAAAAACCTGCTGAAATTCGACAACGTCATGAATGACCAGCGGAAACAGATTTACGAAGATCGCCACGAAATCATGAATGCCGAAAGCATTACCGAGATGGTGACCGATATGCGCCATAATGTGATTTCCGATCTGGTGTCTGCCGCCATTCCTGAACATGCCTATGCCGAACAATGGAATACCTCCGCTTTGAAATCCGAAGTGCTGGCTTTGTTGAATCTTGACCTGCCTATCGAAGATTGGGCCAAAGAAGAAGGCATTGCCAACGAAGAAATTGAATCCCGCATTATCAAAGCATCGGACGAATTAATGGCCGCCAAACGCGCACGCGCCGGCGATAAATTCTTTGACCATATCGAAAAATCTTTTGTATTGCGGTTGTTGGATCAGAACTGGAAAGAACACCTCCTCCACCTCGACCATCTGCGTCAGGGGATTAACCTTCGTGCCTTTGCACAACGCGATCCGCTCAATGAATATAAATCCGAAGCGTTCAATTTGTTCAATGCCATGACAGCGCGATTAAGCACGATGATCGTTCAAAATCTGTCATTGGTGGAAATCAACACTGATGAACAAACCTTCGCCAGAATGGAAGCGCAGAAACGGGAAGAGGAAGAAAAAGCCGCTAAGCTCACCCGCACTGATCCCGCGCTGGAAGGTGACGCAAATGCAGCCGATGCCAATGCACCGATCCCCTTCCGCAAGCGTTTTGACGAAAACGACCCGACCACATGGTTAGGTAATGTCCCGCGCAACGCCGACTGCCCTTGCGGTTCCGGCAAAAAATTCAAATATTGCCACGGCAAGATTGATTAGAAAATAACGACTACATATATGTTCGAACCATAAAAAACCCCGCAGAAAAATCTGCGGGGTTTTTGGTTTGGGTCATTGGGTGATTAAGCACCCAATGTTTTGGCAACAATTGCGACCAGAATAATGGCCACGATATTGGCAATTTTAATCAAAGGATTAACAGCGGGGCCAGCCGTATCTTTATACGGATCACCGACTGTATCGCCTGTAACGGCAGCCTTGTGAGCATCAGAGCCTTTGCCGCCATAATGGCCTTCTTCGATATATTTCTTGGCATTATCCCATGCGCCCCCGCCCGATGTCATCGATATGGCCACAAAGATACCGGTCACAATCGTCCCCATCAGCAATGCGCCGAGAGATTGGAATGCCGCGGCAAAGCCCGCCAGTTTATAAACCACGCAGAACAGGATAATAGGTGCCCCGACAGGAAGCAAGGATGGCAGAACCATTTCACGGATCGCGGCCTTGGTCAACAAGTCAACCGCTGTTCCATATTCAGGTTTGGCAGTTCCCTGCATAATCCCCGGAATATCGCGGAATTGGCGACGTACCTCGATCACCACGGCCCCCGCAGCACGACCAACCGCTGTCATCGACATCGCACCGAACAGGTATGGCAACAAGCCACCCACGAACAAGCCGATCACGACATAAGGGTCTTGGAGCGAGAATGGAAGATTGCCGAGATTTGGCAGGTAATGTTTGATTTCCTCGGTATAACCGGCAAACAGAACCAGCGCAGCCAGACCGGCAGAGCCAATGGCATAACCTTTGGTCACGGCTTTGGTTGTGTTACCAACCGCATCCAGCTCGTCGGTGACTTTGCGCACATTATCAGGAAGCCCCGCCATTTCGGCAATTCCCCCCGCATTATCGGTCACAGGGCCGAACGCATCGAGCGCCACCACCATACCGGCCAAAGACAGCATGGTCGTTGCCGCCGTTGCAATCCCGTAAAGTCCTGCAACATGATAAGCGATATAAATACCGACGCAGATCACGAGGACTGGCAAAGCGGTTGATTCCAGAGACACGGCCAGACCTTGAATGACGTTCGTGCCATGACCTGTTTCAGAAGCCTTGGCAATCTCGCGCACCGGACGATAAGCTGTGGAGGTGTAATATTCGGTAATCCAGACGAGAAGCCCGGTCACACCCAAACCAACCGCACCACAGACCAACAAATCTTTACCGGTGATAAAACCACCGTCTTTCAGGTCAAGATGGGTATCCAGCCC
>DMIT01000160.1 GCA_003452275.1 Rhodospirillaceae bacterium
CGTTATTCCGAGGCTTCCCTTGTTAAAAAACTGGAAGAAATGGGGATCGGTCGTCCATCCACCTATGCGTCCATCATGCAGGTTTTACAAGACCGGAATTATGTGACCCTTGATAAACGCCGCTTCGTTCCCGAAGATCGGGGACGTCTGGTCACAACATTTCTGACCAAATTCTTTGAAAAATACGTGGACTATGCGTTCACTGCCAATCTTGAAGATGAACTGGACGCCATTTCATCCGGACAGGTTGCATGGAAAGAAGCCCTGCGCGATTTCTGGACGGGGTTTAAGGCCGCGATTGATGGCACCAAAGACCTAACCATTACTCTGGTTCTGGACGCGCTGGACGAAGAACTGGGGCCGCATTTCTTCCCTGTCACCGCAGAAAATCCTGACCCGCGTAAATGCCCGTCCTGTGCGGATGGTCGCCTGTCTTTGAAAGTGGGGAAATTCGGGGCCTTTATCGGTTGTTCCAATTACCCCGATTGCCGCCATACCCGCCCGCTGGTTGTGCAGAGCGGCGAAGCACTGGAAGACGCCAATGGCGGAGCCAGTCTTGATAATGCCCCCAAAGTTCTGGGGACAGACCCGGGAACGGGGCGCACCGTCACCTTGCGTAAAGGCCCCTATGGCCCGTATGTTCAGATTGACGTACCGGAAGGCACAGAAGACAAAGGGGAAAAAAGCAAAGAAAAACCGAAACGTCAAGGCGTTCCGCGCGGCACGAATATTGAATCGGTTACACTTGAATCCGCTTTGAAACTTCTGGAACTGCCACGCCTCATCGGTCTGCACCCTGAAACGGGAGATAAGATCGAGGCTGGTATCGGGCGCTTTGGCCCCTACGTCAAATATCAAAGCAAGTTCAAATCCATTCCGAAAGACGAGGATGTCCTGACCATCGGCATGAACCGCGCGGTTGAACTCTGCGCCTTAATGGGCGAGAAAAAAGCCTTTACGCGTAAGACAAAAACCGCCACGGCTAAAAAAGAACCCGCAGCAAAGAAAACAACAGCGAAAAAGCCTGCCGCCAAAAAGACAGCAACTAAAAAAACGGCGACAAAAACAACAACGACAAAGAAAGCAACCACCAAAAAAGCGACCACAAAGAAAACAGCTTCGGAATAAAAGATGTCACATCCCATCCTCGGTAAAGAATTCACCATCCTGATGGCGTTGATGATGTCGATTGTCGCTATATCGATTGACGCTTTGCTCCCTGCGCTTGGGTTGATCGGCGCAGAATTAAAAGTGGCGCATGAGAATGACATACAATTAATCATCGGGTTTATCTTTGCCGGAGAGGCCATCGGACAACTCATCGCGGGGCCGCTTTCGGATGCACTCGGGCGCAAACCGGTTTTATTTGCCGGCATCGCTTTTTACCTGATCGGCAGTATCCTCTGCTATATGGCACAGGATTTGAATGCCCTTCTCTGTGGCCGGCTTATTCAGGGATTTGGCTTATCGGCCCCCTACGTGACCGCCATGTCTGTCGTCCGCGATAAATATAGCGGTGAGCATATGGCGCGCATCATGTCGATCGTGATGATGATTTTTATTATCGTTCCGGCCATTGCCCCTAGCCTTGGTCAAGCCGTGATGTATTTTGCCGATTGGCGTGCTATTTTTGTGTTTTATATTGTTTATTCCATCGCTATCGGCATATGGATTGCCTTGCGGTTGGAAGAAACCTTACCGCCAGAACGCCGCACGAAAATCGCCATCTCATCATTTCTCCGTGAATTCAAAGCCGTAATCGGCAACCGCACTACCGCACTTTATATGCTCTGCATGGGCTTGATGTTCGGCAGTTTTATTGGCTATCTCGCGGCGTCCCAACAGATTTTTCAGGGACAGTTCGGGGTTGGTGACAGTTTTGCTCTTTATTTCGGCGGTCTGGCGCTGGTGCTGGGTGTGGCCTCGCTTGCCAATTCAAAACTGGTGATGAAATTCGGAATGCGCCGTATCTGCCACTATGCCATGGGCATGGTGGTCATTTCTTCGGCTCTGTTTTTAGGGTTGCATTTCGTGGTTTCCGCCATAACCCTTCCCATGTTTCTTGCCTATGCCGCCATTCTGTTTTNNCAATTATACGATAACACCTTGATCCCCATTTCCGCAGGTTTTACCATCCTGGGCGCCTGTGCATGGGGTTTGATGTACATCGAACAGAAAATCACACACTAAAAAACCGCCCCCATGCGGGAGCGGCTTTGTTTCAGCAAAGATGCTATCCTCCCATGCCGGGGGCTCGAACAGGTGATGGTGGTGGCCGATTTCCAATGGCCGCCCCGCTCATAGTTGCATAGGACATGGTAGGGGCATTGACGAGCGGCCCGTCAGCAATCTTCTCGCATAAGTCGGTTAAGACCGGTGTCGCAATAGCCTCGGTTCCTATACCGGCGGCAATTCCTGTAACTGGCCCTCCGAGAGCCAATCCAGCCATACCGGCTCCTACGCCGCTCAGCGCCCCTCCAGCCTGACCGAAAGCGCTACATAATTTCCCTTTTGTCGGCCCTTCACCCAGAGCAAGCGTCCCCAACCCAGGGGCCACGGCATTTATGGCCTCTTGTCCGACTTCTGCAGCCTGTGCGCCGCTTGCAATAGATAAACCAATCCCGACAACCGCACCCAACCGGCCTGCATGGTGGGCAACCTCGCGTGCAATTGCCAAGCCTCCATGCCTTGAAACGCCATACTTGTTTCCTTCTTCTACTTGTTTGGCAAGATCTCCAAAATTGTTAACTTTAAAACTGCCGCTTACTTTTCCTGGAGCGTCACTTCTTGGTAAATCTATAGGCGATGATGCTCCCAAACTATTTGCAACCAGACTAGGATGCATGGGACGACCATTGACCTCAATCATAACATGCGGCCTATGGCTTGAACTATACCCATGAGACTTCAAATCTCCTGCAACATCTAATGTCGTCCTGTCTAATCCCAGTCCGCGCTTAGTCAATTCTGTTCTCAGTTTTGAAATGCGCTCATCATTAAAGCCACCCCCGCTCATATTTCCCGGGTTTTTAGCTTCTGCTGATAGATAGGCATCTAACTCCTTTCCCAACGCAGGGGCTCTTTCCCGCATATCAAGGATTGCATTTCTGCTCTGGTGATAAGATGTCTCGGAAATCCCTGTACCGACGGAGACCAAGTTTTCACCATTCTTTTTATATGGCTTAAATTCAACTGTTTTTGGTTCTGCCACGTTTGCCCTCACAATATTTCTTTTTTTTAGTCTAGGGGAGAACTCTTAATATTTAGCATAAAATGCCTAAAATTTTATATAATCTGCACGACAACGCCTCTTGTGGGGGCGCTGGAATAGGCCAAGACTACCTTACCAGTTTCAAGATTGAAGAGGCCATCTTGTTTCCTTGGGCCGCCGCTGCCAGTGCTGTTTCATTCATCAGATTTGAATTTTTAAACTCCGACATAGCTTTGCCGATATCAGCATCCATAATGGCAGATTGGGCAGAGATGGTATTTTCGGTTTCGGAATCCACGACATCCGACCGTGTAGAAAGCGAAGATTGAAGAGAGCCAATCTCTGCCCGATAAGATGATACTCGGTCAATCGCCGTGTCCAATTCCGCTGACGTGGCCTGAGCCGACGCGGGGGTTGCTAATGCTGTCGCACTTCCCCCTCCCCCCGCCGTCAACCCAAGGCCCGCCCCAGAACTGTCAATGGCGGTCAAGTCGGCATTGATCACATTGCTGCCTAACGCCCCTGCTTGAAAATTATTATTATAGCTGCCATCAACTAATTTTTGCCCATTGAAACTGGTGTTATCACTGATCTTATCCAATTCGGATTTTAAATTCTGATACTCGTCATTCACTGCGCTGCGTGAATTGGAATCCAGAGAACCGGATTGCGCTTGCGTTGATAATTCTTTCATGCGGTTCAGGATATTCCCTGTCTGCTCCAGCGCACCATCCGCCGTTTGCAAAACAGACGAACCTTGTAATAGATTTGTGCCAGATTGCCGCAAGGATGTCACATCGGATGATAATTGCGTTGCAATCGCCAAACCCGCTGCATTGTCCGATGCCCTGTGAATGGCTTTGCCGCTGGACACCTGATTTAATGATTTGGTTGCATCGCGTTCCGTCCTGTTGAGTTGGGACGTATAAACGCCATTCGTGGTGGCTGAACTCACCGAAACCATTTTGAAACTCCTGCTTTTTATGATTGCTCATCTGTTCTATCCCGAACATTGAAACAAAACCGCGGAGCCTTCTGGCTTCGACCCTTACCCATTTTAAATAATAACAGATGAATATTTATGGCGGGTTAATAAAGAAACTCTTACAAAACAATAAGATAGCAAAAGATTGTTCTTTTGAAGAAAATCAGTTAGATAGTCCGTATGAAAATAAATACGCCGACCATGGAAAACCGCATGATAATCCCGATGCCGCCCGAAGCAGAAGGAAAGATGTTGTTGCATTCCTGTTGCGCCCCCTGCTCCGGCGAAGTGATCGAGGCGATGGCAAAATGCGGTCTTGATATCACCATTTATTTCTACAACCCCAATATTCACCCGCGCGAAGAATATGATCTGCGTAAGGAAGAGAATATCCGTTTTGCCGAAAAACTGGACATTCCGTTTATTGACGCCGATTATGATACCACCAACTGGTTTTCGCGCGTCAAGGGAATGGAGTTTGAGCCGGAACGCGGCAAACGCTGCACCGAATGTTTTGATATGCGCTTTGAACGCACCGCGCTTTACGCCCATGAAAATGGCTTTCCGATGTTCACATCCTGCCTTGCCATTTCCCGCTGGAAAGATGCCAACCAGATTAACGGATGCGGGCAACGTGCCGCCGCCCGTTACGAAGGTCTGTCTTACTGGGATTATAACTGGCGTAAATCAGGCGGTTCTTCGCGTATGCTGGAAATCTCGAAACGCGAAAATTTCTATCAGCAAGAATATTGCGGCTGCGTCTATTCCCTGCGTGATACCAATCAATGGCGCGTTTCCAATGGTCGTGACAAAATTGAATTAGGCATCCATTATTACGGCACCGATACCGAAAGCCACGGATAAATTTAGTTCTCTTAATCCTGCTTGTTTCTTCTGAACGCTTCGACACCGATTTCATCAAGGTTGGTATTTTCTTTTCGCGCAATAGCTTTTTTTTCTTCTGCGTCGCGCTGCTCCTGAATCAGTTCGGCTTTCTTTTGTTCCGCGAAAGCTTCGCGCATTTCGTCTTGCGCTTTCAGGATGCGTGGCTCCATCAAACCGATGAGCATATTCAGCTTTTCAATTTCGGTATGAACGCGCGCCGCGTAAGCAACGAACGAGAACATGGCGTCAATGCTGTCGGATGCGTTGGCTAAGTCTTCTTCGCGTTCCATATCCGCCAGCAAAACACGTTTACGGCCTTCCAGCAATTCGGTCTGACGGAATAATTCCGCCAGAGCTTTTTGCTTTTCTTCGACGCGATATTTGCGCAATCTGATAAGGGGTTTTAAATGAGCCATGGGCCATTCTATCACAGATTCACATATTTAAAGCGAAATTTACCGGACAGCAGGAACCCGATTTTGCCGCGCAGAAGCCTCAGCGATAGCACGCTCTTTCAAATCTCCTTCATCACCTGTTGGCATGTTAGTTTCTTCGGTGGTATCAGCAAACTGGCCAAAGAGAGTGACAAGGCGATCCGCCGGAAAGGCTTTGAATAATTGCCCCATAATATAGTTCTTAGCATCGGTGGATTGTTCAGGGAGCATGAAAACTGTTGTCTCTGTTTCATCAAGGCCCTTCGCTGGGAAACGTGATGATACGGCAACGGTTTGATGATCCTCATCTCCCTCGCCACAAATACAAAGTGATAGAAGAGATGTTGTTGCCTCATTGATAACTATTTCCAAATCATTGGCTGTTTTCCATGCCTCAGATAATGAAAATCCGATTTTGCTGACATGACGAGCAACCAGTGCCGATTCGTAACAGATTTCAGCATATAATTGCGCAATATGCTCTTTGTCTTTCACCTGACGGATTAATTCCAATAACTCTCCGATCTGGGTGTCGGAAAGCTGATGGAATGGTTCATTCTGCATGTCATCGTACATAAGTATAAGTCCCTGCCAATATTTTACTTAAATAAAG
>DMIT01000179.1 GCA_003452275.1 Rhodospirillaceae bacterium
TGTCCATATCATTAACGCGGTGAGGCTATCTCCATATCGGGGATATCCTTCGATAGCCAGTCGGCGAGCGTCTTCGTGATGAATGTCTTTAGGCACTATTGAGCAAAGGGTTTCCGCAAAAATATCCGCAAGATGGCTATCATAGTCAGGAATATGGTGCGTATTGTAAAAGACGCCGTCAAAGTCATGACAAGTGCCTTCGATATGTCGCAAAGTTTTCATTATTTGCTAGCCTTTCTGTTGTTGAAAATTTATTATGATAAATAAAACGCTTTGTCAATTTTATTTTACCTTGTGGGAAACTTGGGAATAATGCAGCTATTGCTTGGCGCGCGCATCGGCTGTGCTATAGTGAATCATCACAAACAAAATCGTTTTTTAAGGGATATTCTCCTATGAAATTTAGCATTGACCGCGCAGCCCTTCTTCGTGCTTTGGCACACGTCCAAAGCGTTGTTGAACGCAGAAGCACCATTCCAATTCTGTCCAACGTATTGTTAAAAGCGGATGAAGGGATGCTAACCCTGTCCACGACCGACATGGACATCGAAATGACCGAAGCGATTGCCGCCGATGTTGCAAAAGCAGGGCAGATTACCGCGCCGGCAGTGACACTCCACGATATTATCCGCAAATTTCCGGATACGTCCAAGGTTACTTTGGAACTGGATCCATCCGGTAATTTTATCACGGTCAAGGCCGGTCGCTCCGACTTCCGTTTGAGCAGCTTACCAGTTGCAGATTTCCCGCAATTCGGTGGTGGTGAATTCCCGACCAGTTTTGCGGTTCGCGCGGCTGATCTGCGTGCTTTGATTGACCGTACAAAATTCGCGATGTCAACCGAAGAAACCCGTTATTACCTCAATGGTATTTACATCCACGCCGCAGAAAACGAAGGAGTTGCGGTTCTTCGCGCCGTATCCACCGATGGTCACCGTCTGGCACGTTTTGAAATGCCGTTGCCAGAGGGCGCAGCAGGAATGCCGGGTGTGATTATTCCGCGCAAGACCGTTCTTGAGATTCGCAAATTGCTTGAGGAAGCTGCAGACGAAATCCAGATCAAATTATCTGCGAACAAAATCACATTCGAATTTGATCATATCGTTCTGACATCCAAATTGATTGACGGAACCTTCCCTGACTATCAACGCGTTATTCCTGCGGGCAATGATAAAGTGGTCGAGGTTGATCCTAAACTCTTCTCATCCGCAATTGACCGTGTATCCACGATCTCTGACGGAAAATCTCGTGCGGTTAAAATCACCCTCAACGGTAAAACAATGACCCTCTCTGCAAACTCCGCAGAATCCGGTTCAGCGAAAGAAGAAATCGAAGTCCAATCAGAAACAGATTCATTGGAAATCGGTTTCAATGCCCGTTATCTTCTGGATATCACGTCCCAAGTGGATGGCGAAGGATGCCGCATGACTTTGTCTGATCCGTCATCCCCGACCATCATTCAGGATACCAGCGACCCAAGCTCGCTTTATGTCCTGATGCCGCTTCGTGTTTGATGTCGGCACTGACTGACATACGTTTACGGAATTTCCGTTCTTATACCGAGGCCTGTCTGAATGGACTGGCCTCGTCCTTTGTCGTGTTGACGGGTGAGAATGGGGCAGGGAAGACGAATGTTCTAGAGGCTGTTTCTTTGTTCTCCCCCGGCAAAGGTATGCGCAACGCGGACTTAAGCGATTTTCAAAATAAAAACCAATCAGATCCCGTCTGGGCTATATCAGCCACTATCATAACCCAATATGGCGAAATTCGCGCAGGCACCGGGCGCGACCCTTATAAAGAAAAACGCGTCGTTCATATTCAAGGCGAAGTGGCCAAAAACCAAGCACAACTTGCCGAATATATCACTTGTTTGTGGCTGACCCCGCAAATGGACAGGTTGTTTATCGAGGCCGCGTCCAGTCGGCGCAAATTTCTAGACCGTATGGTTTTCAATTTCGATACCGGACATGCGGGCCGTGTCACACGGTATGAAAACGCCATGGCGCAACGCTCCCGTCTTTTAAAAGAAGGCAAGGCCGAGCCCGTCTGGCTGGATGCTCTTGAAATCCAAATGGCAGAAGCAGGTGTGGCGGTGGCGGCGGCGCGGGCCTTGTTCGTGGAACGATTGCAATCCGTATGCCTGACGCGCGGAAATGCGGAATTTCCGGTTGCAAAATTGGCATTGATCGGGCGGTTGGAATCGGACATCCAGAAAAAAGCCGCGCTCGAAATCGAAGATGCATTCCGTCATCTGTTAAAAAATTCTCGCGACGAAGATGCCGTTTACGGCGGTGCCGCGCAGGGCCCGCATAAAACGGATTTTCAGGTAACCTATCGCGCCAAGAATATGCCGGCCGCCCAATGTTCGACGGGTGAACAAAAAGCCTTATTGATCGGCCTTGTTCTGGCCCATGCTGATCTTATCCGCATGGAACGCGGCGCGCCGCCTATCCTGTTACTGGACGAAGTCGCAGCCCATTTAGACCCGCATCGCCGCGCCGTTTTATATGATTTATTGTCTGGTATCGGCGGGCAAGTTTGGATGACGGGGACGGATAAAATATTGTTTGAAGCGTTAGGGGGTAAAGGGACGCATCTTGAAATCCCATCGTCATTGCGAGGAGCATAGCGACGCGGCAATCCAGAATTGTTTAATATTTAGCGAGGGTTTTATAAATAACGCGAAGTCTGTTTTCTAAATTGTTATCTCCGCGAATGTGGAGATAGATTCTGATATTTGAAATTATTATAGTGGTAGGAATTATTTTGAACAAATAATTCATAGGTTAAGTTATAGCATAGGTGACGTAAATGGATAAAAATTTTATAATTTCTGAAATAAAACGAACTGCCAGAGAAAATGATGGAGTCGCTTTAGGAAAAGAAAAATTCTCTAAACTTACAGGCATTAAGAATTCAGTTTGGTGGGGTGTGTATTGGCGTACATGGGGGGAAGCTATAGATGAAGCTGGGTTTTCTGAAAATGAATGGAATCAAGCTCATGACAAAGAATTTCTTTTAAAGTCTCTTGCTCTATTAACAAGGATAATAAAAAAATTCCCTGCAAGTGTTGATTTAAGAATGCAAAGGAAGATGGATAAGAGCTTCCCATCGCATAACACGTTTGATAATCTTGGGTCTAAGAATGATAAGGTGATGGCATTAAAAGAGTTTGTATATTCGAATTCTGAATTTTTAGATATTCTTGAGTATCTACCAGATATAAAAATCATAGAAAATGAGACACTTCCATCGGGTTCTGTCCAAAAATCGAAAGAGGGATTTGTTTATTTAGGTATGTTGAAAATAGACAAAACAAAACGATACAAGATAGGAAAAACAAATCTTGTTGAGCGTAGGAATTCAGAGCTATCATTGCAGTTGCCAGAGAAATTAGAACTTGTTCATTATATTAAAACAGATGATATGAGTGGAATTGAATCCTATTGGCATCGCCGATTTGCAGATAAAAATACCAATGGTGAATGGTTTAATCTTTCTATGGATGATATACGCGCATTTAAACTTAGAAAATTTATGTAGCTATTTGTAACTAAAAACAGGGCCACTTTTATTCTAAGTATCCCCCCTGCATTCGCGAACTTGAGGTTTTTGATTTAAGAATTATCAGCGTCTCTGTGTTAAATTTTACTGGATTGTCTCATATTTGCCGACAATAACTATAAGCTCCGTAATTCATTGAAAGATAAAGATTTTTACCTATAAAAATAAGTCTAAAAATCCCCTTTTAGGCTGGTATTTTTGCTCCGTTCTGATATAACAATTTATCAATAAAAAATTGAAATATTTAGGAAAAAATAATGTCTGAAAATGCCGCTTTAGCTCAAGATTTAGCTCAGCAAAACACCAACGCCGCTGCTGAAAATTATGGGGCGGATTCGATTAAAGTTTTGCGGGGGTTAGAGGCTGTTCGCAAACGTCCGGGCATGTATATCGGCGATACCGACGATGGAACGGGGTTGCACCATATGGTGTACGAAGTTGTCGACAACGCGATTGACGAATCTTTGGCAGGACATTGTGACGAGATTTTTATTTCCGTGAACAAAGACGGGTCTGTCACCGTACGCGATAACGGGCGCGGTATTCCT
The DNA here is from genome assembly GCA_003452275.1 of Rhodospirillaceae bacterium. GTDB lineage: Bacteria > Pseudomonadota > Alphaproteobacteria > Micavibrionales > Micavibrionaceae > UBA1573. The sequence goes on from DMIT01000179.1 coordinate 4,113, forward strand.
GTTGCTATTCACCCTGAGGAGGGTGTGTCAGCGGCAGAGGTTATCATGACCAAATTGCATGCGGGCGGTAAGTTCGACCAGAATTCCTATAAAGTATCCGGTGGTCTTCACGGGGTGGGCGTGTCTGTGGTGAACGCCCTGTCTGTGCGCCTTGATTTGCGCGTGTGGCGCGATGGTCATGAATGGTTTATGCGCTTTAAACATGGCGATGTCGAAGAATCGATGCGCGCTGTGAAGCCTTACACAGGCCGCAATGGAACCGAGGTCACGTTCCTTCCGTCCCCTGAAACTTTTACCAGAACCGAATTTGATTTTGGGACGTTGCAGGATCGTTTGCGTGAATTGGCGTTTCTGAATTCCGGTGTCAATATTCTGCTCCGCGATGATCGCGGCGAAGAACCGCAAGAGGTGCGTTTTAATTTCGAAGGCGGTATTGCACGCTATGTCGAATATCTTGACCGCAATAAGACTACCATTTTTCAGCCATCCGTGGCGATCAATCACAAGGGCGAAGCAATCTCCGTGGAAGTTGCAATGGAATGGACGGATTCCTACCATGAAACCATGCTTTGCTTTACCAACAATATTCCGCAACGGGATGGGGGAACGCACTTGGCTGGTTTCCGTGGCGCATTGACACGACTTCTCACCAAATATGCCGAAGAAAATGGCTACATGAAAAAGGCCAAAGATCTGGCGATTTCAGGGGAAGATATGCGTGAAGGCTTGACTTGCGTTCTCTCGGTCAAAGTGCCTGATCCGAAATTCTCGTCCCAGACCAAAGATAAACTGGTATCTTCCGAAGTGCGTCCAGTGGTTGAACAGGCCGTGATGGAGGGGTTGGGCATCTGGCTTGAAGAACATCCGGCAGAAGCCAAGAAAATCATTTCTAAAATCGTCGATGCCGCCTCGGCGCGGGAGGCCGCGCGTCGCGCGCGTGAACTCTCCCGCCGTAAAGGTGTGATGGATATTTCCAACCTCCCCGGAAAACTGGCGGACTGTCAGGAAAAAGACCCGGCACAATCCGAAATCTTCATCGTCGAGGGAGACTCGGCGGGTGGCTCGGCAAAGCAGGGGCGTAACCGTAAAAATCAGGCGATTCTGCCGCTCAAAGGTAAAATTTTGAACGTTGAACGGGCGCGCATGGATAAGATTTTGGGTTCTCAAGAACTCGGGACACTGATTACAGCACTTGGCACAGGTATTCAGGATGAATTGAATATCGACAAAATCCGTTACCACAAGATCATTATCATGACAGATGCGGACGTGGACGGTGCGCATATTCGGACTTTGTTGCTGACGTTCTTCTATCGTCATATGCCGGAAATGATTTCACGCGGCTATCTCTACATCGCACAGCCACCGCTTTACAAAGTGAAGCGCGGTAATGCTGCTGAAATGTATTTGAAAAACGATGATGCTCTGGATGCGTATTTGCTTCAGGCCGCATCCGAAGAAATGGTTTTCACCGACCATACGGGGGCTGCTCGTGGTGCGAATGACTTCCTTGATCTTGCGAATAAAGCGCGGGGGCTTCGCCAGTCTTTGAACGCATTGAATGTGCGTGTCGGGAATGCGTATCTGGTTGAACAGGCTGCGGCCGTTGGTGTCTATGATGCCAGCGCATTGCAAGATGTTGCTCTCGGTCAAAAAATTGCGAAAGATTTGGCAGTCCGTCTCAATGAAATGGCTGTGAAACATGAAAAAGGCTGGGGTGTTGAATTTGAAGAGGGAGAAGGGTACAAATTATCCCGTACCATGCGCGGTGTGACCGAAATTATTCGCATCACATCCGAATCCATCCGTTCGACTGATGCAATCCGTGTGCAAAATTTGATGCCATGGGTACAGGAAAACTTCTCCGGTGCTGGCCGTCTCGATGCAAAAGGCAAAGAAATCGGAACAATTACAGGGCCACTCGGCTTCTACAACACTGTTCTTGAATTCTCGAAACGTGGTCTGCAAATCCAGCGTTACAAAGGTCTGGGGGAAATGAACCCGGAACAATTGTGGGAAACAACCTTGGATCCTGAAGTGCGTACATTGTTGCAAGTCAACATCCATGACGCGATCGAAGCAAATGATATCATGTCCACCTTAATGGGTGATGTGGTTGAACCACGCCGTGATTTCATTCAGCAGAATGCTCTGAAGGCCACAAATGTTGACGCTTGATAAGGTTAATAACAGAACATGCCATCACTGATTACCCAACTTTCAGACATTCTCGGCCAGATTTTTGAATCCGAGGGGTTAGATAAATCCTTTGGTCGTGTCATCGTGTCTGACCGTCCTGATCTGGCGCAATTTCAATGCAATGGGGCCATGGCGGCTGCAAAAGCGGCGAAGAAAAATCCTCGTGCGGTGGCGGAAGCCGTCATTTCAAAGCTCAAAGACAATAAAATCTTTGCGAAAATAGATATTGCGGGGCCGGGTTTTATTAATCTGATAGTGACCGATGATGCCCTTAAAAATTACCTTGCGTCGATTGTCGATGATGCGCGTTGTGGGGCGGAACCATTTGTCCATGGTGAAAATGTCGTGCTGGATTATGGCGGGCCGAATGTTGCCAAAGCCATGCATGTCGGGCATTTGCGGTCATCTATTATTGGCGATTCTATTCGTCGTATCCTGAAATTTTCGGGCTACAATACCATCGGTGATATCCATATGGGTGACTGGGGGACGATGATGGGGATGGTGATTTCCGAATTGGAATTGATGCATCCGGAATGGGTCTATTTTGATAAAGAGTATGCAGGGGCATATCCGGCAGAATCCCCTGTCACCATCGAAGATTTGGCGGTTATTTATCCAAAGGCGTCGGGCGATTCAAAATCTTCGCCGGAGCGGATGGCTTTATCCCATGCGGCAACGGTGGAACTACAGAATAAACGCCGTGGTTATTATGCGCTGTGGCAACATATGTTGCGCGTATCCCTTGAATCGATGAAGGCGAATTTTACCGCGCTGAATGTCCAGTTTGATATCTGGAAAGGGGAGTCCGACGTCCATGATCTGATTGCGCCGATGGTTACGGATTTGAAAGCCAAGGGTTATGCTGTTGAATCGGACGGGGCGATTGTCGTTCATGTCAAAAAGAACGATGATAATAAGGAATTCCCGCCGCTGATTCTGTATAAACGTGATGGCGGGGTAATGTATGGCACGACTGACCTGGCGACATTGCTTGACCGGATGAAAGAATATAACCCGGTTAAAATCCTCTATATTGTCGATCAGCGCCAGAACCTTCATTTCAATCAGGTTTTCCGTGCGGGTTATATCACGAAAATTGTCCCTGAATCGGTTGAACTGAATCATCTCGGGCATGGCACGATGAACGGAACGGACGGGAAGCCGTTTAAAACCCGTGATGGCGGTGTCCTGCGTCTTGAAGATTTGATTCAGATGAGCAGAGACAAGGCACTGCAACGTCTTGAAGAAGCCCATGTCGGCGATCATTTCTCTGCCGAGGAAAAAAATGATGTGGCCATGAAGGTGGGGATTGCTGCTGTCAAATTCGCCGACCTCCAGAATAACCGCATTGCCGATTACGTGTTCGATCTGGATCGTATGACCAGTTTCGAGGGCAAGACGGGGCCTTATTTATTGTATCAGGCTGTGCGTATTAAATCTCTGCTGGAAAAGGCGGGTTATAAAGCAGGTGGGGATATAATGATCTCGGATATTGATCGCCCGCTGTACCTGATGCTGACCGAGTTGCCCGAAATCATCGAGAATGCCGCGCGGAACTATACGCCGCATGTCATTTGCGACCATGCCTATAAACTGGCACAGGCTTTCAGTTCCTTCTACGGCAATACGCATATTCTGTCAGAAGAAAATGCGGCCCAGAAACAATCTTGGTTGACCTTATCGGCTATGGTTCTGGCGCAACTGGAACTGATGCTGGATTTGATCGGGGTGAATGTTCCTCAACGGATGTAGTCGCCTAGCGGACGATTGCCACTTTCTGGAAGACATACATATCCGGCGTTGTTCCAGAAAATTTATAACAGTAAGATGTTTTGCCATCTGCCCATGAATCGTTGCTGTCCCCAAGAGTTACGGCTGAAGAGGGAAATGCGCCGGTATAGTCATCTGCACTTGCCGTGGCATCACCGATAGGAGGGTTGGTGGTAAATTGATTATGCAGCAAATTGTTGATTTCAATGCAGACATCTTTGGGGATGGTGTGAAAGCTTAACACAAGATCAGGCAAAGTTGTTCCGACATTCACAACATGGATTGTATGTGCAATCAG
>DMIT01000094.1 GCA_003452275.1 Rhodospirillaceae bacterium
CTCTTGCTCGGCGTGGTGATGATCCATCTCTGGAACTGGAGCAAGAAAATCACCTATCCGGTCATATCGGCTATTCTGCTGATGGATATTGCATTCTTCCTGTCCACCTGTAGCAAGATTCCGCATGGCGGCTGGTTCCCGCTTGTTTTGGGAATGGTATTGTTCCTGCTGTTGGTGACATGGAAACGTGGTCGCGAACTGGTTTTAATGCGGATGCGCTCCGTATCGATGCCGACCGATATTTTCTTCCGTGACTATTGCGAAAACTTCCCCAAAGTCCCGGGTACAGCCATTTATATGTTCAATCTGAGCGAAGGGATTCCAACCGCCCTGATGCTCAACCTGCGCCATAACAAAGTCCTGCATGAGCGAAATATTTTCCTGCATGTCAGTATCGAAGAAAAATCCTATGTCGATGAGGCAAACAGGGTTCGCATTGTCAATCTGGGCCATGATTTCTATCGTTTTACCATTCGCTATGGATTTATGGACGAGGTTAATGTCCCTGCCGTTCTGGCCAAAGAAAACATCCACGGGCTGGATATGGAGATGAGCGACATCAGCTACTTCATCGGGCGCGAAACGATCATACCAACAATCCTGCCGGGGATGGCCTTGTGGCGAGAACATCTTTTCGCCCTGATGACCCGCAATGCCGCCAGCGTCGTCGACTACTATAAACTCCCCAGCCATAAGGTCATGGAACTCGGCAGCCGCATTGATATATAACAGCATCAGATCACCCTATATAAAAATGCGCCCCGCAAAAAAGATTGACAAATTAGGTATTTTTTCCTATTATTAAAAAACGCTCATCGCGCCCACCCTTTCAAAAAATTTGATTATTGATCCGCCTCCTATAAAAAATTTATCATCTAAGCGCGAAATAGAGTCGCGTGATGTGATATCTTATTATTAGATTAGGCTTCTACAGCTTCGATCAAGGCCGCCATATCAGCGGGTAAAGCACATTCGAAATACATTTCTTCCTCGGTTCGCGGATGGATAAATGAAATTTCTGCGGCGTGAAGAGCCTGATGAGGGAAGTTTAAAATCTGTGTTTTCACCGCATCATCAAAATCGGCTTTTTTCAATTTCGAAGTGATCTTGGTGGTCTGCGCGCCATATAAGGCATCACCGATCAACGGATGGCCGATATGTTCCATATGAACGCGGATCTGGTGGGTGCGTCCTGTCTCCAGATGACATTCTATTAACGACAATGCATCGCGATATACCTCGACCACTGCGTAATTGGTGGCGGCATCGCGCCCTGCATGATTATGTACGGCCATTTTCAGACGATTGGTTTGATGCCGCCCGATCATTGTCTCAACCCGTCCGCGCGGCGGGAACGGCACCCCGAGGACAAGAGCCAGATATCCGCGTGACAGGCTTCTGTCCTGTAACTGTTCGGATAAATGGTGATGCGCGAAATCATTTTTGGCAACCATCATCAGGCCGGATGTATCTTTATCCAGACGATGGACAATGCCGGGGCGTTTGACCCCATTGATCCCCGACAATCCTTCGCCGCAATGATACAGCAACGCATTGACTAGAGTGCCCGTATGATGCCCGACTGCCGGATGGACAACCATGCCGACAGGTTTATTGATAACCAGCAAATCATCATCTTCATATATGATGTCCAACGGAATATTTTCCGGTTGCGGGTCGGCGTCCACCAATGGCGGCAACGACAACATGACCACATCACCCATTTCCATTTTGCGCGATGCGGTTTTGCAAATCTGGTTGTTCAGCAAACATTCGCCGGCATCAATCAGGCCTTGTAACCTGGTGCGGGAATAATCGGGGAAAAGACTGGCCACGGCTTTGTCAAGACGCATCCCGAGCTGTTCTTCGGCAATGGTAACCTGCAATATCTCGTTAGCATCATCGTGAGGTTCGGTCTGTAATATCATGGAAGATCATCCAGCGTACGGGCGGGGCCACCCGCGCAACTATTGTGATAGTCCGGCAACGGCGCAAGCCCCAATAACCAGCTATCATAGGCAATATATTTCAGGTCATCCGGTAAGCCTTCTTTCGAGAAACCGGTCTCGGCCAACCCCAATAATACACGGTTAGCAGTGCCCTGATGAATCAAGCGCACCGGAATAGCATTGGCCCCTTCAATAAAAGATTCATCGCCGATAATGACTCCGGCGGCAGACAGGGTCAGGACACGCGCATATTGACGCCCTCCCGCACTGGTCGGCTTACCAGAGATAAGAACATTTAAACGCCCGTCATTCAAAGCGATAACATCGACACCGGAATAACTGTATTTTCCCGTCACATATTTTTGCCAGATCGGCGTGCCATCTTTATCCAGTCGCATGACCCATGCTGCTTTATCACCTTCGATAAGCGGCAAGGCATCACCGACGACAACCATTGTCCCATCGCCCAGAGAGACAGCGCGACGAATAACGGAATCTCCACCACGGGCATAAGGGCGTTGATATAAAATCTCGCCTTTCGCGGACAGGCGCAAAACCCATCCCGCATCCCGTCCGTCTTCGGTGGTCGAACGACCGGTCATGACAATTTCACCATTGGCCAGACGCCCGACATATTCCGGTTTATTTTTGACCCCGGGCAGATATTCTTTCTGCGTCTGCTTTGCGCCATCCTGATCTGTCCAGATTAAAACGGAATAGGAATCTTTTGAATCCTCGCGTGATATGGCTTCTGCGGCAATAATCATCTGCGCACCACCTGGGACAACCATCATCGATTTCGGGACAAGCCGTAGCTTCGGATCGGAAATAATGGCCGTGGAGCGTATCTCCCCCACCCCGTTCAGGAAAACCAAGCCAATCGTTTCTTCATTTTCTGCGCCGATCTGGGTCAACGCCACCACACGGTCTTTTAATAAAACAGCGTCAGCAACGGTTTTCAGGTTTTTAACTTCGGGCCATTTTTCGACGATGACTTTACCGACTTTATCTGTCCGCACAATTTGAATGCGCGGCGTGGACAGCCCCGTTTTTTCATCATAAGGCGTACTGCTGCCGATCATGATTTGTCCGCCATCAACAACCGGCAATAAAGCACGCGGGCGCTCGCTTCCTTTGACACCACTGGTTTTTTTCCAGAGCGCGGCTTGATCGAAATTCGGTAACCGCAAGGGGATAATTTCTTCTGCAATCACGGTACAAGGATCAGGCGTGTCTATCGCAAAGGCAAAACGCCCCGAAATCAATCCGAGTGTCAAAAGGGTCATACACAGAACCAGATTTAAATTTCTCATTCAAAAACTTTCATCAAAAAGCCCGCGGAGCCCGTGAAGAATATGGCACGAATAAAACACTAGAAATGCAAGATCACCAATAACTTTTTTAACCCGTAACCAGTAAAAAGAGGTATCTTGCAAGAAAGATGCCGAGATTCCGAGAGATTTCTTGTCTCTTTTCCGAAACTATGTTTAAACGCTGAAGATTTT